>NZ_JBKVXZ010000028.1:0-45021 GCF_046973065.1 Flintibacter sp.
GAGCTAACCCCTTTTCCCGGGCGATGGTGGCACGGGTGCGCCGCTTCTGCTTGTAGGGACGGTACAGGTCCTCCGCCTCAGCCAGGGTTTTGGCGGCGTCAATGGCGGCGGAGAGCTCGTCGGTGAGCTTGCCCTGATTTTCAATAGAGGTTTTGATCTCGCCCTTGCGCTGCTCCAGATTGCGCAGGTACTGAAGCCGCTCGGCCAGCTGACGCAGCAGCTGGTCGTCCATGGAGCCGTGGAGCTCCTTACGGTAGCGGGCGATAAAGGGAATGGTGGCCCCCTCGTCAATGAGGGTGACCACGTTTTCCACCTGCTGGGCAGGACGGCCCAGCTCGGCGGAGAGAGTTTCGATGATCTGATCCATGGAGAAGCGCTCCTTTTTATCCGATTACTCATAAGTGTAGCGAAAGCGGGAAAGAAAGTCCAGAAAAAATTGAGACGCAGCCAGGGCGGACGTGGTATAATAAAAATAATAAACAGGAGAGGGGGAGAACTATGCGGGAGCTGAGCCAGATCGACCAAGAGCTCAGACAGGTGCGGCGGGACCTGGACCGGGCGGGAAAGTTGGATGCCATGCTGGCCGACCTGGGGAAGCAGCATCTCCAGCAGCGCAAAAAGGCGGCAGAGGCCTTTGAGCGGTTGAACCGGGCAGAGGAGAAGAAGGCCTTTTTGGCCTCTGGCCGGGAGGCGGAGCACGAGACCGGAAAGCCCCGCCGGGACAAACAGGAGGTGGCCCAGGCCCGGGCGCGGTATGAGGAAGCCGAGTGGGACCTGCGGGACTTGGAGGACCGCCTGTGGGACGTGAAGGAGGAACGGGCCAAACTGGAGCAGCAGGAGAGCCGGTATCAGGCTCTTTTGAAGGAAAAGGAGCAGTATTTGTGCTGTACCGGCAGCAGCCAGGTTCCGCGGTTGGTGGAGATCGCCCGGGAGATGGGGACGGCGGACTGCCTGATCCGGGAGGAGCAGGAGGCGCTCCAGGCGGGAGAAGAAGCCCAGGCGCGGCTGAAGGAGCTGGCCGGTGCGCTGGAGCAGGCCAAAGGCCGGGGCTGGGATATGCCGGGAGGGTATATCAGCATGCAGACGGTCCAGGCCTATGCCCGGGACACCCGGAGCGCGCTGAGCCGTCTGCGCACCGAACTGGCCGGACTGACCCCCAAAGATGTGCCTCTTGTGGACCTGGAGGGGTATTCTGCCTTTGCCGATTGTTTTCTGGAGCAATTGTTTTCCGATCTGTTTGAGCCGGAAGGAGAAAAACAGACCCGGGAAGGGGTAACCAATACCCTGTGCGAAGTGGAGGCTCTGGTGGACGGACTGCGCCGGGAATTGGAGGAACAAAAAAATACAAAGCAGTCCCTCCAGCAGGAGCGGGAGAAGCTGCTGGCCGGAATATAGAGGAGGAAGGAACCATGAAGGACTATCAAGAGCAGCTGGAGACCTTGCAGAAATGGATCGACGAGAGCAAGAACATCGTCTTTTTCGGCGGTGCGGGTGTGTCCACCGAGAGCGGGATTCCCGATTTCCGCAGCGTGGACGGCCTTTATAACCAGCAGTATAAATACCCCCCGGAGACCATCCTCAGCCGCAGCTTTTTTGACCGGGACCCGGAGGAATTTTACCGCTTTTACCGCAACAAGATGCTCTGTCTCACCGCCAAGCCCAATGCCGCCCACAAAAAGCTGGCCCAGCTGGAAGCGGCGGGGAAGCTCAAGAGCATCGTGACCCAGAACATTGACGGCCTGCACCAGGCCGCCGGAAGCAAGCGGGTGTGGGAGCTCCACGGAAGCGTGCTGCGAAACCGCTGCATGGCCTGCGGCCGGGACTACCCGGTCTCCGCCATCGCCGACAGCCAGGGGGTGCCACGGTGCAGCTGCGGCGGTATCATCAAGCCCGACGTAGTCCTCTACGAGGAGAGCCTCAGCTCCCGGGTGCTCCAGGGGGCGCTGAGCGACATCCAGCAGGCGGATATGCTTATCATCGGGGGCACCTCCCTGGTGGTCTATCCCGCCGCCGGACTGGTGAACTACTACCAGGGCCACCGCTTGGTGCTCATCAACAAGTCCACCACTCCCTATGATAAAAATGCAGACCTGGTCCTCTCCGGTCCCATCGGAGAGATTTTGGACCAGATCAAGGTATAAAAAATTGGCAGGTCAAACGACCTGCCAATTTTTTATGCTCAGCGACGGCGGTGAGGACGGCTCATGGCAAAGCCCATGGCCGCGCCGCACAGGCCGCCTATAATGTGGGTCAGCTGGGAGATGTTGTCCTGGGCGGTGACAGCGTCTACGATCTCGCCGCCCAGATACAAAATGACCACCACAATCAGGGTCAGAGGGATGGAGCCATTCCGCATGCCCGCCAGAGAAGAGAGAACGATCATCATAAATACGATGCCGCTGGTGCCCAGCAGGGCGGTGGCGGGGAAGAAGATAAACTGCACTAGCCCGGATACAAAGGCGGTGAGCACGATGCAGCCCAGCAGCCGCTTGCTGCCGTACTTCTCCTCCAGGGGCGGCCCGACCACCAGAAAGAGCATCATATTGCTCATAAAGTGAGTGTAGTCCGCATGTCCTAGCACGTGGGTGAACATGCGCAGATAGGTCAGCGGGTCGGTGAGAGGGGAGCGATAGACGGTAAACAGCAGCCAGGTGGTGCGTTCTCCGGTAAACTCTCCCAGAGCCAGCGCGCCCAGGGAGAGAAGAAAGAAGGTAAGCACCACCGGGGAGTTATATTGGATCCGCAGTTCCTTCATCTCAGTGGTTGATCACCCGCACCCGGATCATACCAGGGATCGCACGCAGCTCGTCAGCCACCGCGTCTTTGATGCGGCCGTTCAGGTCCACCATGGTGTAGGCGTAGTCCTTCTTGGACTTGTTGGTCAGGTTCTCCACGTTGACTCCCTCGTCGGAGAGAATGGTGGTGATCTTGGTCAGCATGGCGGGGATGTTCTTGTGAATGAGGCACACCCGGGAGATGCCGCTCCAATCCTGGTGGACGTTAGGCAGGTTGACGGAGTTTTTGATGTTGCCGTTGATAAGATAGTCCTTCAGCTGGTCGGCGGCCATGCGGGCGCAGTTCTCCTCGCTTTCAGGGGTGGAAGCGCCCAGATGGGGCAGAGCAATGACGTTGTGGACCAGGGCGATCTTATCGTTGGGGAAGTCGGTGACATACTTGGCGACCCGGCCGGACTCCAGAGCGGCGATCATGTCGTCGTCGTTCACCAGTCCGCCGCGGGCCAGATTCAGCACCCGCACCTGGCCCTTCATCTTGGAGATGGCCTCCGCGTTGATGAAGTCCTTGGTGTCGTTGGTGTAGGGCACGTGGATGGTGATGTAGTCAGAGACCTTGTACAGCTCGTCCACGCTCTTTACTACATGCACGTGGCGGTCCAGCCGCAGAGCGGCGTCCACCGACAGGAAGGGGTCATAGCCGTACACGTCCATGCCCAGATCCAGGGCAATGTTGCACACCAGAGCGCCGATGGCGCCCAAGCCAATGACGCCCAGGGTTTTGCGGTAGAGCTCGGGGCCCACAAAGGCGCTCTTGCCCTTTTCCACGGCGGCGGCCAGATCCACATTGGGGGTGTGAGCCTGTTCCTGCACCCAATCGGCGCCGCCCAGAATGTCACGGGAGGCGATGAGCAGGGCGGCAATGACCAGCTCCTTCACCGCATTGGCATTGGCGCCGGGGGTGTTGAAGACCACGATGCCGTTCTCGGAGCAGCGGTCGATGGGAATGTTATTGGTGCCGGCACCTGCCCGGGCGATGGCCCGCAGGGCGTCGGGGAAGACATAGTCGTGCATGGCAGCAGAGCGCACCAGGATACCGTCCTCGTTTTCCACGTCATTGCCCACCTGGAAACGGCTCTTGTCCAGCTGGTCCAGGCCGGCGGAGGAGATCTTGTTCAGAGTTTTGATACGATACATAATAATAACCTCGAATCTGGAGTGAATTCAAATTTGTATGTCTATGTGGTGAGACCGCGGGCCACGCCCGCGGTCTCGGGAAAATCAGTTATTCTTGTCGAACGCCTTGATAAAGTCACACAATTCTTCTACGCCTTCCACGGGCATGGCATTGTAGATGGAAGCGCGCATGCCGCCGGTCTTGCGGTGGCCCTTCAGGTTGGTGAAGCCCGCCGCGGCGGCCTCCTGAACGAACTTGGCGTCCAGCTCCTCGTTGCCAGTGCGGAAGGTGACGTTCATCCCGGAGCGGGAGCCCTTCTCCGCGTGGCAGTGGAAGAGGCGGGAGTTGTCCAGGGTATCATAGAGCATGGAGGAGCGCAGGGTGCGCAGCTTCTCCATTCCTTCCACGCCGCCCTGCTCGGCCACCCAGTCCAGGGTCAGGCCCAGCATGTAGATGCACCAGCAGGGGGGAGTGTTGTACATGGAGTCCTTGTCGATCATGGTCTTGTAGTTCATCATCAAGGGGGTGTAGGGCAGCTCGTGGCCGGCCAGATCCTCCCGGATAATGACCACCGTCAGACCGGCGGGGGCCATATTCTTCTGGGCACCGGCATAGACGATGCCGAACTTGGACACGTCCACCGGGCGGGAGAGAATGTCAGAGGACATATCGCACACCAGAGGCACGCTGCCCGTCTCGGGGACGTACTGCCACTCGGTGCCGTAGATGGTGTTGTTGGCACAGTAGTAGAAGTAGCTGGCGTCGGGGGACAGCTTGAGCTGCTCCTGGGTGGGGATATAGCTGTGGTTGCGGTCGCTGGTGTCAGCGGCGATATTCACGGTGCCGTACTTGGCGGCCTCCTTGGCGGCGATGCCGGCGAAGTTGCCGGTGACCGCGTAGTCAGCCTTGCCGTTGGGGCCCATCAGGTTCAGAGGAATCATGGAGAACTGGCCGGAAGCGCCGGTCTGCAAAAACAGGATCTTATAGCCGTCGGGCACATTCATCAGGCGGCGCAGCTTCTCCTGGGTCTCGTCAAAAATCTGCTGAAAGACCTTTGAGCGGTGACTCATCTCCATCACTGACATGCCGCTGCCGCGGTAGTTGGTGATTTCTGACCCAGCGCGCTCCAGGGCGGAAAGCGGGAGCATGGAAGGGCCAGCGGAGAAATTGTAGACACGCTCATTCATTTGGGAGAACCCCTTTCATTTTCAAACTGATTCCGGACAGCTCGCCTGCCGGAATACTGTTTATTATAGTAAAGGAGCAAAGTTGTGTCAATCCTTGCGGGGAAGAAATCTCTCCTCCAACGCTCAGGCTTGGGTCTGGGAGGCCTGGATGGAGAAAACGTAGGTCAGATTCTGTGTCTCGCCGTCGATCGGAAACAGGTACTGCTCATAGACCTCGTAGCCGGAAAAGTCCATCTGGCAGGTGATGTCCCAGCCGTCGATGTTCCAGGTGCGCTCTCCGGCCACCGTCTCCAGCAGTTCCTGGTCAAGGGCGCTCAGCTCCTTGCCGGGCAGCAACTCCCGCTGCCCCAGCAGGGCGTGAACGGTGCGCACGGCGTAGGAGGAGGGGGGCTCGTACAAAAAAGCTTCCTGAGCGGAGACAATGGAGAAGGAGACCTGGGTGAGCTGGCCGTCTTTTTCAGTAAAACGGAAGGTGGGAGGCTCCACGCCCGTGTGGAATACAAAGGCATTGGGATCGGTCTGGTACCACTTCCCGTCCGCACCCAGTTTTTCGCCCGGAGAGTCGGGGGCGCTGGCGTAGGTCAGCAGGTGGTTGTAGTTGCTGGTAAATTCCTTCGCGGTAAGAGACCCATGGTGCCAGGGGGTAGCCGCTACCAAAGAGGCCAGCATGGTAAGGACAATGATGGCCACATAGCAGCCCACATAGCCCACGACCCGCAGCACGCTGCCCTTCTGCTCAAAGAAGGGAGTCCAGCCGCCGGAGGGGTCGGACCAGCCCTCGTCATCCAGGGCCCAGGGCTGGGATACCTGATGGCTGCACCGCTGAAAGGCCAGGATCGAGGTGATCAAGGAGACCAGAGGGATCATCAGGCCCAGGCCAAAAACCACCACCCGGCCGGTACGCCACAGGGCATCCAAAAAACCAAAGTAACTGCCGTCCGAGCGGGTCAGCTTGAGACCAAAGAGAGCCTTGCCCGGGGTGGTGCCGAAAAAGTGGAGACAGGCCGCCTCCAGTACACACATCAGGCCCAGCGCCATGGCGACATTTACCACATTCAGCCAGAACGACGTGGATAAAATATTGACCCGCAGCACCAGAGATAAAAACAGCTCCCACAGAGTGAGACAGAGAGCATAGTCCAGCGTCCGGGCAAAATACCGCCGCCAGGGGCAGCGGTTGCCCAGCGTATCCGACGCGTCCCGCACGGGGGGGAGCTCCGCGGAGATGGTGGGATTCCAGAAGAGGTAGCGCTCCGGCTGGAGATTGTCCCAACTGGGGCGGTCGGCCCGCAGCTGCCGGCACAGTTCCAGGGCGTGCTGGGTCTCCGACGCTTTTTTCTCCAGGGCATCCCCCACCTCAGAGAGCACCTGGTCCAGACTGCGTGTCCCTTTCTCCAGAGCCTGGATATCTTCCAGGGAGCAGTCCAGCTGCCGCAGGAGCTTGATTTTCAGCAGGGTGTCCAGATCCTCCTGCCGGTAATCCCGGTAGCCGTTGGCGGCTCGGGCGGGGTGGATGAGGCCTAAGCTCTCATAATAGCGCACATTGGCACGGGGCAAGCCGGTGGCGTCCTCAATTTCTCGGATGGTCATAAAGGTGCTCCTTTCCCGATATGGTCCTTTCTGGTGCCAGTATAGGGTATCAAGTTCCTTTACAGTCAAGATATTTTTCACATTTCTACCCTTATCATAACAAGACCGGGAACAGATGGCAATAAAAAACCGCCCGCAGAGCGGACGGCCAGATGAGAAACCTGAAAAGGAAGAAAGACTAACGAAGCACCCACTGAAGCATCAGAAGCAGGCCGAAGCCGGGTACTCCCAGCACGCCCAAAATGAGGGCGTTGACCAGGTTGACGCCTAGAGAGACGCCTATGAACTGTCCCACCTGGCTGAACAGAGCCAGCACCGCCAGGCCTACCGCCGAGCGGGCAGCCAGACGGAGAAGACGGCCAAGGGGACGGTGGAGCAGAGCCAGGATGGACAGGGCCAGCAGAGCGACGGCCAGCCAGGGTACATCGGGGGCGGTCATGGGGCGCACTCCAGCTCTTTGACCCGGCGCAGCAGGTAGTCGTACCGGGACTGAAGAGCCTTGATCTCAAAGACATAAGATTCGATCAGGTCGCTGTCGCACACCGTGTTGAAGCCGCCGTAGGCCTGCTGGATCTGGGTGCGGGTGCTGGCCAGGGAGGCCAGAAGCTCCCGCCGCTCCGCCTCCAGGGCGGCGGACTGTCTGCGCCGGGACAAAAAGGGGCGGGCCGGCTGAGCCATGGGGATCCCTCCTTTCGTACACTGCTAGGATATGCTTAGTTTGGACAATTATTCCAACCCCTAAACAAAAAATGGACCTGCCCGAAGGCAGGTCCGGAAAGAAGTTGAATTTAAACCAGCACATCCTCGCAAAGAGTCTGCAGCACGGCGGAAAATTCCGCCCGGGTCACAGAACCTGCGGGGTCCAGAACGGTTTTGCCGCCCACCGTGCGGCCGGCCAGAATGCCCTCGGCCACTGCCCATTCCATGGCGGTACGGGCCCAGTCGGCTACATCCCCTTCATCGGCGTAGCCGCTCAGGTCAGCGCGCTGGGAGGTGGAGACACCGCACTTTTTCACATAAAGGAACAGAGTCTGGGCCATCTCCTGGCGGGTCAGGCTGCGGTCAGGTGCAAACTGCTTGGGACTGGTTCCGGCCATCAGCTGCTGGCTGGTAGCCCAGGAGACCGCATTATAACTCCAGTGAGTCTGGGGCACATCGTCATAGTGGCTGATGGTGCTGTCAGGCTGTCCGGAGATGTTGTAGAGGGTCTGTGCCAGCATGGCCCGGGACAGCTGCTGATCAGGCGAGAAGGTGCTGCGGGTAGAGCCGGTGAGCAGGCCGTGGGACACTACGTAGTCTACCGCGTCATAGTACCAGGCGTTGGGAGCAATATCCCGGAAGTCGGAGGCAGCGGGGGCGGGCAGCTGGTCATACAGGTGCACGTAGTAACACTGCTCATATTTTTTATTGTCGCTGGGGGACTGGTAGGCGATGGTAAGCATATACAGGATGGAGTCGGCCTGAGAAGTAGTGGAGCTCAGGTCGGCCAGATAGCTGACGCTGCCGGCGGTGGTGCGGTCCTGGATAGCGGCCTGGCCCCGGGCGAGCAGGGCATTGCCGGTGATGGAGTAGGTGCGGCCCTGAGTCAGCTGGGTGGACACGCCGCTGCTGGCGCTGGTGAGGGTGCCGTCCGCGGAGAGTACGTCGCCCACTGGCCGGTCCTGGCCGCTGAGCAGCTCATACACCCCATCTCCATTGAGGTCGGTGAGATAGTCCACCGTCAGGGTGACCTGCTTAGCCTGGGGAGTGAGGTTAAAGGTCATGTCCTTGGTCAGACGGTTGACGGGGGTGACGTAGTCCATGGACTCCACCTTGGTAAAGGCGTTGGAGCTGTTCCGGCGGTAGAGAGCCAGGTCCAGGTCCAGAGTGGGGGAGTCGGAATTTTTCGCGGAGATGGCCACCTGAGCAAAGCCGCCGCCCGCCAGGGGATCGGCAGCCAGGGCCGGGACCCCCAGAGTGAGGGTCAATGTCAGGATCAAAGCGGCAGTCAGGCCGCGTTTCATATGCAGCAACATAGTAGCTCCTCTCGAAATGAAATAGAATCCAGCCGATTGACGGCGAAAAAATCGAAACCGGAAGAGACCGGTTTCTGGTAAGATATCAGAAAGTTTTACCTGATCTTGAAAAAATATTATACCGGAATCAAAGAAAAAATGCAAGATGGAAGTGGCTGGCGCCCAGATTTAAGACTGTTTACCGGGAACACGGCAAGCAGTAAACCGGAAGAGAAATGGGTTGACAATCGAGACGGCGGAATGTATACTAATCTCAAATTTGGTTTACGATATGGCAAGAGAGGAAGGAACTGTAATGACCCAATCGCCTGTGCCCGCTGCCGGCAGCCGGGGAAAGATCTATGTGATGTCTATGATCGCCGTGATGACGGCGGTGACCTGTGTACTGGCTCCCCTGTCCATCCCTATCGGAGAGGTACCCATCTCCTTTACCAATCTGGTGATCTATTTCACCCTCTATCTTTTAGGATGGAAACGGGCCTCGGTGAGCTATATTGTCTATATGCTCATTGGTATGGTGGGCGTGCCCGTGTTTTCCGGCTTTGCCGGAGGACTGGGGAAACTGGCTGGTCCCACCGGAGGCTACATCATCGGCTTTTTGCCTATGGCGGTGATCGCTGGCTTGGTCATCGACCACACCCACAGCCGGATTCTCCAACTGCTGGGAATGGTTCTGGGCACCGCGGTGTGCTACGCTCTGGGTACGGCCTGGTTCTGTTTCTCCACCAACACTGGAGTGATGGCCGCCCTGTGGATGTGCGTGATCCCCTTCATTGTGGGTGATCTGGTAAAGATGGCGTTGGCCATGACTATGGGCCCCATGATCCGGGGACGGCTGGAGAAGGCGGGCCTGCTGCAAATCTGAAAAAACGGAGTGGACGTAACGTCCACTCCGTTTTTTTTACAGCAATTCTTCGTAGCAGTTGAGATCCTCCGGCAAAAAGCCCTGGAAGAGGAAATGACTGGTGCCCGCAAAGCGGTAGCCCAGACGGGGATACATGGAGTTGGCGGGCTGGTTGTTCACATAGGTGTCCAAACGGATGACCCGCTTGCCCTGCTGACGGCAGTGCTCTTCGCAGAAGGCCACCAGCTCCCGGGCCTTGCCCTTGCCCGACCAGGCGGGGTGAATGACCAGGGTGTGGATGACGCCCACCTCGTTGTCCTGGGCGGCGTACTGCCAGGGGATGTTGGCGTACTCAGGCAGCTGTTCCCCATTGAGGTTGACACAGCCGTACACCTCACCGTTTTCCTCGGCGGTAAAGAGGGTGCCGGCCTCCAGGGCGGCACGGGCGGTGTCCACGGTTGGGTACTTGCCCCGCTGCCAGTTGGTGAAGGAGACCGGACGGGCGTCCTCCTCCGCCAAAATCGCCTCGTAGATGGCGGCGATGGCGGGCAGGTCTTGGGGATTGGCGGGTCGAATCATAAAAAGGCCTCCTTTTCCATCAGTACCGGGGTACCCAGCTGGTAAGGAACCACACCGGGAGCAGCCAGGTAAGCAGGAAGATCAGCAGATTCAGAGGGGACAGAGAGCCAAAGGCGGCCACAGCCGTCAGATAGTAGGCCAGCAGTACCCCTACTGTGGAGCCAACACAGGTAAGGATGGCGCCGAAGCGGGTGGCCCGGCGCAGACGCCGGGCGCCCACCACCGAGTCGGCGTAGGGCACCAGACCCTCGCGACACAGCACGGCGGTGAGGATGGGATTATGGGGCTGTTCCGGGTCGGACAGCTCCCGGCGGCGCTCCACGGGGGGAAAGTCCATCTTGTCCGATGCCAGCTTGAAGCGCTGGTGGAGCATGGCGGGGATGATGTTAAAGTCCCGGGTCGCCAGTACCGGGCCCACTTTTTCCCGCAGCAGGGCGTCCAGAGAGGGGAATACCCCGTCGTGCAGGCTGTAATTGAGGGCAAAAATACCGGCCAGATCCCCGTCGATGGCACAGAACACGGCGTTTTTCACGTTCAAGCCGGGGGGAAGGGGGACCTCCATCAGATTCATAAAGGAGGCCGAGCCCACCAGCACCTGATAGCCGCGGATGTTGGCGGACAGGCCGCCACCCTCGTAGCAACACAGGTGGTCGGCCTGGCGGAACAGGCCGCCTTGGGCCCGCAGCAGATCATGAAAGAGCTTAGTCAGGCCGCTGCCCGAGTCCCGGATCAGGGTGGCAGTATAGCTGAGCACCCGTTCGATGGAGTAGTCGCCAAAGACCTTGATGCCGTTGAACTCCACATAGCCCGGAGGAAACAGGTCGCCGTCATAGATCAGTACCCGGTCCCCCTTTCGGGTCTGGAGCAGGCCGGGCCATCCGGCCAGGGCGGCGCCGGTCTGGGAGAGACGGCGGGTCACCTTGTGGAAGGGGCGGCCGTAGACCAAGGCGCTGCCAAAAGCAGCGGCGGAAGTAAAGGTGGCCGACAGGCACCACAGAAGGTACTCAGGCCGGTTGGCCGCCACCGAGGACAAAATGGAGAACAGCAGGCAGGCCAGCAGCAGGATGGGGCAGTAGCGGCGGTAGATCCGCTGGGCTCCGTCGTCGGTCTGGATCTGGCTGCCAAAGCCGTTAGGCACGCCGGACCACTTGCAGTAGGTGTCCCGGCCGTTCCACTTGCCCTCGTCCAGGGTAAGGAGATAGGGCTCCGCCGCCGCGGCAGCCGTGCGGCAGGCCAGACGGAGTCCGCATTTTTGGTGATAGGTCCCGTGGGTCAAAAAGAACAGACCCACCAGAACTGCGGCGGTGTAGGGCAGCTGGCCCTCCCGGTTTTGTACCATGGCCAGCACCAATCCGTCAGCCAGAGTGAAGATCACCGACAGGGCGCACAGGGTATCCATGCCCACTTTGCCGTGGAAGGCCCGGGCCAGTCCGGTAAACAGTACATCGGCGGACAGGAGAAAGCCCGCGCCCAACAGGCCGCAGGCGATCCAGACCTGGATCTGATAGTTGTCCAGCGGGGGCAGCCATACAAAGTTGAGGGCAGGCACCAATAGCTGGAATATAGCCACCGCAGCCAGCAGGAAGATGGCCAGGGAGCGCAGGCGCAGGCCCTTGAGTCCCTTTCCATATGTACGGGCCAGCTGCTGGGGGGCAATGTCCTCGGGCATGGGCTCCTCCCGCCGGGGGCGGTGGAGCAGGCGATAGAGCAGACTGGGGGTCTGAGGCTGGGGAGGCTCGTCCTCCTGGTCGGTGCCGGGGATCAGCTCCTCCAGACGGCGGATCTCCTCCTCGTCCATCTCCTCCGACTCCTGAAACATCTGGTCGGCATACCGGTCGGCCTTGCGGCCCAGACGCTTGAGCAGAGAGGACAGCAGGCTCTCCTCCGGGGGGAATTCCACCACGCCGGAATCATCTTCTCCGGCGTCTTCCTCTTCCTCCTCCTGGGATGCCTCCTGCTCTTCCTCCTCCTGCTGGGGGGAAGAGGATTCCGGCTCCTGTTCAGTCTGGTCCGGCGAAGAAGCGGTCTCCGGCTCCTCCGGGGCGTCCGAATCCTCCGGTTCCTCCTGAGGCGTGGGGACAGGCCGCCGGGGGAAGGCCAGTACCTTGCCCTCCGGCTGGTCCAGGGGAGAGTTTACGGGGACAGCGGTGCGTACCGTGCTGCGCCGGGTGCCATACTCAGCCAGGATATCTTCCAGAGAATAGATCTCTTCCCCAGGCTCCTGGGTGGGATGCTTCGTATTCTCCGGAGTGGTCTTATTGGATTTTTCTTTGTCACGCTGGCGCATAAGCGGCTCCTTGGTGGTGGTTCGTGAGAATAATTATCCGCCTACGCGCTGCCGGACGGCCTCATAAAGAAGCACGGCGGCGGCGGCCGAGGCGTTGAGGGAGTTGATTTTGCCGAACATGGGGATGGAGACGGTGAAGTCACAGTTCTCCGTGACCAGACGGCCCATGCCGTCTCCCTCGCTGCCGATGACGATGGCGGCCGGGCCCTTCAGGTCGGCCTGATAGAGGGAGGTAGTCCCCTCGGCGGCAGTGCCGAAGACCCACACGCCCGCCTGCTGCAGCTCCTTCAGAGCGGCCACCAGGTTGGGCACCCGGGCTACGGGCACATGGGCCACCGCACCGGCAGAGGTCTTGGCCACCACGGCGGTGAGTCCCGCGGAGCGGCGCTTGGGGATGATGACCCCGTGGGCACCGGCGGCGTCGGCGGTACGGATGACCGCACCCAGGTTGTGGGGATCGCTGAGCTCGTCGCACACCACGATCAGGGGCTTTTCCCCCTTCTCCCGGGCGATGGCGAGAATGTCGTCCACGGTGACATACTCCCGCACCGCGCACAGGGCGATGACGCCCTGGTGGGAGTGGGTACGGCTCATGCCGTCCAGCTTGCGCCGGTCGGCGTCCACCACCACGATGCCCTTTTCCCGGGCGGTGGAGGCGATATGCCCCAGGGTGGCGTCGGTTTCGCCCTTGGCGATGAAAATTTTGTCGATGGTCACGCCGGCGCGTAATGCCTCGATGACTGCGTTGCGGCCTTCGATCACGCCGTCGCTTTCCGCCTCGATGGGGGCGGAGCGGCGCAGGGGGGGACGTTTATTCATGGATTGAAAACCTCCAAAATGAGCGGTAAAAAATCAAAATGCGATACAGAATATACTATACCATATTTCCCACCCCGAGGGAAGGGAAAAATTGTGCCTGGAATACCGGGTTTCACAGAAAGTTTACAGCACTCTTTCTTGTTTTTAAAGGAAGAGTGTGGTATAGTAATCACTGCGAATCTGAGATGAACCGGGCCGAAAGGCTCTGGTTCCCCATTTTTTTGTGCCAACAAGCGACGGAGGTATTCTCATTTGAAGCCAGAAAAAAACAATAACAACCGAAACAACAAACGCAATGTGATCGGTCTGGTCAGTATTGTCCTCTGGGCACTGTTTTTTACCATTTTGCTGCGCAGCTGCCAGTCTGCCTATGAAAATGCGGACACGGTTCAGGTGCCCTACACCACCTTCAAGGAGTGGTTGGTAGAGGACAAGATCAAAGAGGTCAACGTGGAGACCAGCCAGTACACCTTTACCCTGCGGGAAGGGGTGACGGTGGAACTGCCCAAGGAGGAGAGCAGCCAGAGTGAAAGCTGGATGAACTCCCTCATTCCCTCTACCCAGAAGCCGGAGGATGTGAAGTATATTACTGTGCCTCTGGCCGGAGTGGAAGACAGCGAGCTCTCTGCTCTGCTGGAGGAGCACACAGACGTATCCTACACTGAGCCGGTGGACAGCTCGGCCTATCTGCTCAGCCTGTTCCTGTCCTACATCCTGCCTCTGGTGGTGATGGTGGGCCTGATGCTCTTCCTGTTCCGCGGCGTGGGCGGAAAGGGCGGAATGGGCGGCATCGGCGGCATCGGCGGCGTAGGCAAGTCCAATGCCAAGGTCTATGTGGAGAAAAAGACCGGCGTCACCTTCCGGGATGTGGCCGGTCAGGATGAGGCCAAGGAGTCTCTCCAGGAGATCATCGACATCCTCCACAATCCCCAGAAGTACACCGAGATCGGCGCCAAGCTGCCCAAGGGCGCTCTGCTGGTAGGCCCTCCGGGTACCGGTAAGACCCTGCTGGCCAAGGCAGTGGCCGGTGAGGCGGGCGTGCCCTTCTTCTCCATCAGCGGTTCTGACTTTGTGGAGATGTTCGTGGGCGTGGGCGCCAGCCGTGTCCGTGACCTGTTCAAAGAGGCCGCCAAGATGGCCCCCTGTATCATCTTCATCGATGAGATCGACACCATCGGTAAGTCCCGCGACAACCGCATGGGCGGCAACGACGAGCGGGAGCAGACCCTCAACCAACTGCTGGCTGAGCTGGACGGCTTTGACCCCAGCAAGGGTATCATCGTTCTGGGCGCCACTAACCGGCCCGAGGTGCTGGATAAGGCTCTGCTGCGTCCCGGCCGCTTCGACCGGCGCATCACCATTGACCGGCCCAACCTGGCCGGCCGTCTGGCCACACTCCAGGTGCACACCCGGAAGATCAAGCTGTCTGAGGACGTGGATCTGAAGAAGATCGCTCTGGCTACCGCCGGATGCGTGGGCGCGGATCTGGCCAACCTGGTCAACGAGGCCGCCCTGCGGGCGGTGCGCCATGGCCGCCGCCTGGTGACCCAGGAGGACCTGCTGGCCTCCTTCGAGTTTGTCATCGCCGGCAGCGAGAAGAAGAATTCCGTGCTCACCGAGTTTGAAAAGAAGCTGGTGGCCTATCACGAGGTGGGCCACGCCATGGTGGCTTACAAGCAGAAGAACGCCGAGCCGGTGCAGAAGATCACCATCGTCCCCCACACCGAGGGCTCTCTGGGCTACACCCTGCTGATGCCCGAGGAGGACAAGACCAACCTGCGCACCAAGGAAGAGCTCATGGCCAAGATTACCGTCTCCATGGGCGGCCGTGCCGCCGAGGAAGTGGTGATGCACACCATGACCAACGGTGCCTCTCAGGATATCCAAGAGGCCACCAACATCGCCCGGAACATGGTCGCCATGTTCGGTATGAGCGACGAGTTCGGCATGATGGCTCTGGGTTCCGTCCGCAACCAGTATCTTGACGGCGGCTACGGTCTGGACTGTGCCCAGGAGACTGCCGCCATCATGGATAAAGAGGTCAAGATCATTCTGGACCAGTGCTACAAGGCGGCGGTGGAGCTGCTCAAGGAGAACCTGGAGGATATGCACAAGGTGGTGGAGTACCTGCTGCAGAAGGAGACCATCACCGGCGGCGAGATGGTGGCCATCATCGAGGGCCGCGACCCCGCCCTGGTGGAGGACGCCTACGCATCCACCCACGCCAAGGCAAAGCCTTTGCCCGGGGATATTGAGCCTCCCGCCAAGAATATCCACATGGTCAGCGAGGAGATCAAGCCCCCTCTGCCTCCCCAGGAGGACGAGGGCAGCGACGCCAAGCCGGAGGATCAAGCCTCTGACGACTCCGACAAACCGCAGTCCCCGGCCCAGCCGGAGGAGGGAAACGACTCCGACTCTGAGGAGACAAAGGAATAACAACACGGTTTTAGCCGGGAAGCGAACTTCGCTTTCCGGCTTTTTCTCTGCAAGGGATCCTTGCGTGACAAAATGGGGGCATATTTGGTATGATCAAGGCAGAAAGGGGGAGTGGTTATGCGTTTATCCATCGCGAAGCACATCCGCAGCCTGCGCAAGCGTGCCGGGCTGACCCAGGAGGAGCTGGCCCAGCGGCTATATGTGACCCGGCAGACCGTCTCCCTGTGGGAGCTGGGAAAAACCCGGCCTGACGTGGAGACCCTCCAGGCCATTGCCGATTGCCTGGGGGTGGATCTGCTCCAGGTGCTCTACGGACCGGAGCAGACTGCGCCCCAGAGCACCACGCGCCGGCTTATCGTATGGGCGGCGGTGAGCGGAGGAGTCGGGGCGCTGCCCCGGGGCGTGATGACCCTGGTACACAGCTGGATGGGCCGGCCGGAACTCATTGGCTCGGCCTGGTTTGTGCCTGTGGGCAGCGGCTATCTCTGGATGGGATTGTATGGATGCTCCCTTCTAGCACTGCTGTCCGGGATGTGGCTGGGAAAAATTTTGAACCCTGTGCCCACTCGCCCCCAGCCGCTGTGGATGGGGATTGGACTGGCGGTTCTGGCGATATGGACCACCTATTGTGTGAGCCTGCATATACCGCTGCCCTGGGCCAGTTTGGCTGCCTGGCGGATGCAGCAAGCCCCGTGGCTGTTTCTGCCGCTGGGGCTGCTCTTCCACCGGAGCTGGCTGTCGTGGCGGCACATGTTGGGCCTGAAACAAGAAAACGCGCTCTGAGAGGAATCTCAGAGCGCGTTTTGATAGCTTACAGGCACCGGCGGTAGGTGCGGGTAATTTCACGCAGCTTACCGGAGACATAGGGGTTGAAGGCGTCCATACGTACCCGCCAGGACCAGTTGTGGTCGCCGGAGGTGCCGGGGGTGTTCATCCGGGCGTCAGCCCCCAGGCTGAGCACATCCTGGAGGGGAGCCATGGCCAGATAGCTGCCCGAGGCCCAGGCTCCGGCAATGAGGCCCCAGCCAAGTCCCTCGTCCTCCCGCAGGCGCAGGTACTGCCGGGCAAAGCGGGCCTGGTCGGGGTTGCCCTGGGTCAGGAACTCCATAAAGGTGGGGGTGTCGTGGGTGCCGGTGTACACCACGGAGAATTTTTCACAGTTGTGGGGCAGATAGGCACTCTCCCCCAGGTGGTCAAAGGCAAAGACCAGCACCTTCATGCCGGGGATGCCGCAGGTGCGCACAAATTTCAGCGCGTCGGCATCCAGGTCGCCCAGGTCCTCGGCGATGAGCTCCAGCTCCGGAGCGGTGCGCTGGAGAGTTTTCAGCAGCTCCATGCCCGGGCCGGGCTCCCAGTGGCCCTCCTTGGCGGTCTCCGCGTCGGCGGGGATGGACCAATAGGTGTGGAAGGCGCGGAAGTGGTCGATGCGGATGGCGTCGTAGAGCCGGGCACACCAGGTGATGCGCTCCCGCCAGAAGTGGAAGACCTCCTTTTTATTGCCCTTCCAGTCATACAGGGGGTTGCCCCAGAACTGGCCGTCGGCGGTGAAGGCGTCCGGGGGCACGCCGGCCACATTGGCCAGATGGCCGTCCTTATCCAGCTGGAACAGCTCCGGGTGGGACCAGCGTTCCACGCTGTCGGCGGAGAGATAGAAGGGGATGTCGCCCATGATGCGGATGTGCTTCTGGTTGGCGTACTCCTTTAAATGGAACCACTGGCGGTAGAAGGTGTCCTGGAGAAAGATGTGGAAGGCCACCCCGTCGGGGTCGGGCTGGGCGTCCTCGGGCCACTCCTCCCAGCTGGTATCATACTGGTCGTGGAGGGCGGCAAAGCGTGCGTAATCGGCCAGCCAGGGCAGGTCGGGCTCTTCCTGCTGCTGGGCGGCGGGGAGCTGGGCGTAGCGCTCAAAAGCCTTGCGCAGCAGGGGGATGCGGGTGGCGTTGAGGTGTTCGTAGTCCACCCGGTCCGGATTTTCACACCGGGCAGATTCCAGCTCCTCGGTGGTAAGCAGGCCCTGGGCGGCCAGCTCGTCCAAGTCGATGAGCAGGGGGTTGCCCGCAAAGGCGGAGGTAGACATGTAGGGGGAATTTCCGTGGCCCAGGGGGACCAGAGGCAGGATCTGCCAATAGCTCTGGCCCGACTCAGACAGAAAGTCCACAAAGCGGCGGGCGGACGCCCCCAGAGAGCCGATGCCGTAAGGGCCCGGCAGGGAGGAGACGGCCAGAAGAATGCCGCTGAAGCGCGCGTCGTACATGGAATCAGGGTCTCCTTTCAGGGTTGAATGGGCGGAACCCGGCAGGGGGTTCCGCCAAAAAAATCTATGTTTCAGTATACCAGAAACTCTGGAAAATTCAAGAAAAATCCCCCCGGCACACCTGGCCAAAAAAGGCCAGGGTACGGTCGTTGGTGTCCCGGCTTTCCGGCCAGTCCCACCAGCCCACTTCAAAGACGTGGGTGGCCCTGGCGCTCTGCTGTCGGGACCAGTGGATCACTTGGTGGGGGAAGGGGGAGTTGTCCAGGTAGCGCATGAGACGCTGGCTCTGGGCGTAGTAGCGGTCGGGCTGGCTGGCGATGACCAGAATGGGAGGCAAAGGCAGACCGGGAGCGGTGTCCTCGAAGCTGACGTGCCTTCGCAGGGGAGAGCGCCGCCAGGGACGGCCCAGCATCAGGTGGAGATACTCCCGGGTGAGAGCCCGGTCCAGCAGGGGGGTGAACAGGCGGAAGCGGTACACGTCGCACACCCCGTGGGCGATGGCCAGGGCGGAGAAAGAGAAGGGGAGGGGATCGACCTGATAGAGCTTCTGAAGGTCGGGGCTGAGCTGGACGCAGGCGGTGAGCCCGGTGAGATGTCCCCCGGCGGAATCCCCGGTGAGCAGCACCCGGCTTAGATCAAAGCCATACTCTGTGCTATGTTCGGCCAGCCAGTGGAGGCTAGCAAACACGTCCTGCACCTGTCCCGCCACCGTCACCTCGGGGACCAGGCGGTAGCTCATACCCATGACGGCGTAGCCCCGGGAGGCCAGGTACATGCAGTAATTGCGGTTGAGCTGCCGGTCACCGTACATCCAGCCGCCGCCGTGGATGTCCACCACGGTAGGCAGTGGACCGTACACGCCTGCCGGGCGATACAGGTTCAGGGTGTGCATGGGATGGCCGTCCTCTTCATAGGGCAGGCCCTCCCACACCTCCACCCCCTGAGGGGGCGTCTGGGAGTCCAGACGGATGGCGTCCCGCTGGGTGTTCCCGTCCCATTTCCTTTGGATCATGCGGCGGATCAGTCGTCCCATGGAAGATCCCTCCTTTTTGGATTCAGGTACAGCATAGCGCAATTGGGGCGCTGCTTCAAGAAAAAACAACGCCGCCAGAGGATATTTTTCCTCTGGCGGCGAAACAATGATTTAGACCGATTCCCGCCGGACCACCGTGTAGCCCAGCATGGTTTGGCGCACCGGCGCGTCGTCCCGGCGTTTCTGGTCCGCCATGGACAGCAGAAGACGGGCGGCCTCGGCACCGCAGTCCTCATAGTAGAAGTGGGCGGTGGTGAGCTTGGGGGAGATGTGGATTCCGGCCCAGCTGTCGTCGATGCCTGCCACGCTCGCGTCCTCTGGAAGGCGCTTGCCCGCCGCCCGCAGGGCCTCCATAGCGCCCAGGGCAATGAGGTCGGTGGCGCACATCACCCCGTCCACGTCGGGGTGCTCGGCCAGCAGCTGCTCCATGGCCGCCCGGCCTCCCTCCACGGTGAAGGGACTCAGACGGGTGGGGATGTCGGGGCTGAGCCCGGCCTGGGTGAGGGCGGCGCGCACGCCCTGGCGGCGGTTGAGGCCCACCGCCACGTCCAGTTCAGTGACGCCGATGTATACCAGCTTCCGGCGTCCCCGCTGGATGAGACAGTCCATCAGCTCCCGGGCGGCGTTGAAGTCGTCGTGGTAGACACAGGGCACGTTTTGGGAGCGCTGGCCCACCACCACCACCGGCACGGAGCACTGGCGCAGCATCTCCTGGTGCCGGGGGGTAAGAATGGTGGCCATGAGCAGGATGCCCGCCACGCAGCGGCTTTGAAACAGGTCCAGGTAGGTCAGCTCCTGCTGGGGATCGTCGTCCGTGTTGGCCAGCAGACACAGGTAGCCCTGCTCAGACAGGACCTGGGTAACACCCGCAGTGACCCGGCTGACGGCGTCGGAGCTGATTTTGGGGACGATGAAGCCGATGTAGTCGGTGGATTTGGTGCGCAGGGACTGGGCTGCCGCGTCAGGGCGGTAGCCGGTGCGGTCAATGGCGGCCTGGATGGCCTCACGCTTGGGCTGGCTGAGGGAGCCGCCGTTGAAGTAGCGGCTGACGGCGGCACTGGATACGCCGGCCAGCTGTGCGATCTCCTTCATAGTCATATGGGGGAGCCTCCTTTGCTCCGGGGACGGATAGGGTCAGCCCTCGGTGTGAAGCATCCAGACAAAGCCGTAGGGGAACAGCTCCACCCGGCCCAGGTCGTCAAAGTTGCCGCCGTATACCAGCTCCCGGTAGGGCCCCTTCTCCCAGGAGGAGGCGGTGACGAACTGGTCGCTGAAGTTGAACATGGCGATGAGCTTGCGGCCCTGGTACCAGCGGCCTACGCCCAGCACATGGGGGCAGCCGGTGTCGAAGGTCCACACGTCGGCCCGGGCGTCAAAGGTGGGCTCGTCGGCGCGGATCTGCTCCAGACGACGCAGGCCCATGAACTGCTTGCCCTGGCGGGTGGTCTCGTCGCGGCGCATGTGGGCCAGATCCCACTGGAAATTGCCCCGGTGGATGTAGCGGCTGTCGTCCCACTTCTCGCCGTCGTGGTGGTAGGAGTAGTCGTTGAGCTGTCCCACCTCGTCACCGCTGTACAGAACAGGAATGCCGCTCTGGGTGAGCATCCAGGCGTGGAGCATCAGGTCGCAGGCGATGGCACGCTCCAGCTTGAAGGGATTCTTTTCATAGTCGGCGGCCTCCACCCCGCACAGGGAGGCGGTGGTGCCGCACAGACGGGCGTCGCCCAGGTGGGGGTCATCGTTATAGAGCTCGCCCCGGCTGCCGCTGCCCGGCCACTTGCCGGTGAACCAATCGTTGAGATACTTCTTGTGGGTCACCTCATCGGTGCCGAAGTGCTCCTTGAGCCAGGGGTAGTCCAGACCCCAGCCGATGTCGTCGTGGCAGCGCAGGTAGTTCAGGAACAAAAAGTCCCGGGGCAGGGCGCACACGGTATCCATCTGGTGGCGCAGCAGGGACACGTCCCCGGTGGCCAGCGTGTGCCAGGTGGTGGCCATGGTGGTCACATTATAGAGCATGTGGCACTCAGGCTTTTCCGGGGAGCCGAAGTAGGGGACGACCTTGGCAGGCTCCATGACTACCTCGCCCAGCAGCAGCACGCTGGGGCAGACGATCTCACACACCATGCGCATCATGCGCACCAAGGTGTGGACCTGGGGGAGGTTGCGGCAGGTGGTGCCCAGCTGCTTCCAGATGTAGGGGACCGCGTCCAGACGGATCACATCAATGCCACGGTTGGTGAGGTAGAGTAGGTTCTCGGTCATGTCATTAAAGACCACGGGGTTGGCGTAGTTCAGGTCCCACTGGTAGGGATAGAAGTTGGTCATGACCACCTGCTTGCAGTCATCCAGCCAGGTAAAGCTGCCGGGGGCAGTGGTGGGGAACACCTGGGGGACCGTCTTCTCAAATTCGCGGGGAATATCCCAGTTATCATAGAAGAAGTAGCGCTCCCGGTAGCCCGGCTCTCCGGCACGGGCCTTGCGGGCCCACTCGTGGTCCTCACTGGTGTGGTTCATCACAAAGTCCAGGCACAGGCTGATGTCCTTCTCCCGGCAGGCGTCGGCCAGAGACTCCAGATCCTCCATGGTGCCCAGCTCGGGCTGGACCCGGCGGAAGTTGGACACGGCGTAGCCGCCGTCGCTGCGGCCCTTGGGGCTCTCCAGCAGGGGCATCAGGTGCAGATAGTTGACGCCGCACTCCTGAATGTAGGGCAGCTTCTCTTCCACACCCTTCAGGGTGCCGGCAAAGGCGTTGGTGTAGAGCATCATGCCCAGCAGATCCCGGCGGCGGTACCAGTCGGGATCGTTTTCCCGGCGCTGGTCCTGCAGACGCAGGGCATCCTTGCGCTGGGCCCAGCAGCGACGGAGCATCTGGACAAAGTAGTCAAAGGCGGCCATATCACCGTGGTAGAGCTCGCAATAGAGCCACTTGAGCTCGTCATAGCGGCTGTCCAGACGGCGCTGGAAGGCGTCGGGGTCGGGATGGACGGGAGCGGGCTGCTCGGCCTCTTCGGCAGTCTCTTCCACCTCGGGTTCCCCGGTCTCTTCGACAGTCTCTTCCGCCTCGGGTTCCTTGGCCTCTTCGGCAGGCTCTTCGGCCTTGGTTTCCTCGGCCTCTTCGATGGTCTCCTCAGCCTTGGGCGCCTCGACCGCTTCGATGACCTCTTCGGCCTTGAGAAGAACCGTTGCAGGCTCCTCCGCAGGAGCTTCCGGCGCCTTGGCAGGAGCGGGCTGGATGGCCTCTTTCTGGTCTTCTGCGGGGGTGAGCTCACCCACCGGGATGGGGATGGCGGGGATCTTCAGCCAGCCGTCCCCCTCGTCGGCCTGGCGGATGCGCCAGGTGCGGGCGGGGATGACGCTCCAATTCTTAAACCCGTTCATATCAAGGGCCTCCTTACTGAATTTCCGCCAGGGTGGGCATGGCGGGGATGGCTCCGCTGCGGGAGCAGGTCACCGAGGCAGCGCGGTTGGCAAAGGCCAGGATCTCCTCCAACTCCTGGGTGGTCAGGCCCTCCAGGGGCTTGTCGCCCCGGGCGACCAGGCGGCTGAGTACCGCCCCCAGGAAGGTGTCGCCGGCGCCGTTGGTGTCGGCCACCTTGGTGGGGACTCCGGGCACCAGACCGGTCTTGCCCTGCCAGCGGTAGAAGGAGCCCTTATCTCCCAAAGTGATGAGCACCAGGCGCACGCCATCCGCCTCCAGACGGCGGCTGCCCTCCTCGGGGTCGTTGGTGTCGGTCATCAGAGCCACTTCCTCGTCGGAGAGCTTGATGAGATCCACCAGGGGCAGGGGAATACGCATCCACTGCTGGGCCTCCTCCTGGGTCTTCCACAGGGAGGCGCGGTAGTTGGGGTCATAGCTCACCAGCACGCCCTTCTGATGGGCGTGGCGGGCGGCAAAGATGGTGGCCGAACGGGACAGCCCGGCAGTCAGACTGACCGAGCCGAAATGGAGCACCTTGCTCCCCTCCAGCTGGCGCACGTCCACCTCGTCGGGGGACAGGTTGCAGTCGGCGCCCCGCATAAAGCGGAAGGAGCGCTCCCCGGAGGGGGAGACGGTGACCACTGCCAGGGTGGTGGCTCCCTCGTCGGTGCGCAGGCCGGCCACGTCCACCTGGTTTTCCTGCAGCACGCTTTTCAGATAGTCGCCGAATCCGTCCCGTCCGATCTTTCCTAAAAAGGCGGTGCGGGCGCCCAGACGGGCGGCGGCCACGGCTACGTTGGCGGGCGCTCCTCCCGGGTTGGCGGCGAAGAGGGGCACTCCCTGTTGGTTTGTCCCGGTCTGGGTCAGGTCGATGAGCACTTCTCCAATGGTGGTGAGATCCGTCATAGCGGTCCGCTCCTTCTTGATAGAATTGAAAAAAGTTGAAATCGATTACAAAGGTAATATAGCACAAACGGCTCCGGGGTGCAATGGGGACCACCCTTCGCCGTTTCAACAAAAATATATTCAAAAATTTGGTTGATCAGACAATGGGTATGGTTTGTTAATATTTTTCAAACAAGAAAACAATTGAAATTTTCTTCCCCCCATGATACCTTGTTGATAGGAATGTTGGTTTGCCTGTCCGGGCGGCCCGATTTTTGGGTTTGAGAGGAGACAGCTTATGCCTTTGGAAGAGTATCATAAAGCGATGCGCCAGGGTCTGAAGGAGGAGAAGGAGGCCATTGCCCGGGGAGAAGAACCGGGTCTGCGGGTCCTGCCTGAAAATTCGGATACCCTGGCGGTGCGGCGGGAATCTCTGGGTGTGGTGGAGATCCCCAGCGAACTGATTGACGGCACCTGCAACGATCTGCGGAAAAATGCCTTCTCCCGGGGCTTTTACCCCGTGCTCCAGGAGGAGAGTGAGTTTGCCCACAAGTGGTCTAACCTATGCAAGGCTCACCTGGAGGAGGGCATCCGGGACCCCATCAAGGCGGTGGAGTACCTCAACCACTTTTACGTGGTGGAGGGCCACAAGCGGGTGAGCGTGCTGAAATACTTCGGCGCCATCTCCATCCCTGGTGTAGTCACCCGGCTTCTGCCCAAGCCCTCGGACGACCCGGAGGTGGTGGCCTACTACGAGTTTCTGGATTTCTACCAGATGACCGGGTTGAATTTTGTGGTCTTCAAGCGGCCGGGAGAGTACCGGGAGCTGCTCCAGGCTCTGGGCCGCACCAACCGGGAGGCGTGGAGTGCGGAGGAAATCTATGCCTTCCGCTCCTTCTACTATATGTTCCGGGATGCCTGCTACCGGGATAACGCCGACCGGCGGTATATTTCGGTGGCGCTGCTGGTCTATTTGAAGATCTTCGGCTATCAGCAGTCCCGCAACAAGCTCTCCTCGGAGATCGGAAAAGAGCTGGTGAAGATTCGCCCTGAGATCCTCAACCGGCTGGAGAATGCAGGAGCGACTCTGGTGCTGGAGGACGCGGTAAAGAAACCTCTGTTCTCCTTCTCCACCACGGGAAAGATCTGCGCCGCCTTTATCCACGGCGGCTCGGCGGCTACCTCCAAGTGGGTCTATAACCATGAGTATGGCCGCTACCTGCTGGACAACACCATGGGCGACCAGGTGCGCACCCTCTCCTATGAGAATGTGCTCACCGACGAGCAGGCCGATGAGGCCATCGAGGATGCGGTGAAAAAGGGTGCGGATATGATCTTCACCACCACCCCCAAGCTGCTGCTGCCCAGTGTGAAGGCGGCGGTGCTTCATCCGGACGTGAAGATCCTCAACTGTTCGTTGAACACCGCCTACCCCTCGGTGCGCACCTACTATCCCCGGCTGTATGACGCCAAATTTATCAAGGGAGCCATTGCCGGTACCCTGGTCCAGGACGGGCGCATCGGATATGTGGCTGACTACCCCACCTACGGCAGCATCGCCGGCATCAACGCCTTTGCCCAGGGAGCGCGGATGGTCAACGCCAACGCCCGGGTCTATCTGGAGTGGGCCAACCTGAAGGAAGGCGGAGGCGTGGAGCGTCTGCACGAAAAGGGGATCGTGTATATCGACCATCTGGACCGTCTGGCCGCCAATACCGGCAATGACATGCACGGTATGCACAACCTGGCGCTGATCCAGTGCCACTGGGGACGGCTGTACCGCAGTCTGGTGCGCCGGGTGGTGGAAGGAAGCTGGAAGCAGGAGGAGCGGGGCAGCAGCGCCATCAGCTACTGGTGGGGCATGACCCAGGGCATCGTAGGTGTGCTGTGCTCCCGCCGTCTGCCCATCGGCACCCGCCGACTGGCAAGCGTGCTCCGGGACGCCATCCGGGAGGACCGGCTGGACCCCTTCTACGGCGTGCTGATGGACCAGCAGGGCCGGGTGATCTATGGGGATGACGCGCCTCTGCCTGCCGATCAGATCCTGTCCATGAACTGGCTGTCCGCCTATGTGGAAGGACGCATCCCTGCCTTTGATGAGCTGACCCCCAAAGCCCAGGAGCTGGTGAAGCTCCAGGGAATCCAAGGCCTGGAGGGAAGCGTTGACCCATGAAGATTCTGGTAGTATCCGACTGCGAGTCCCGGTATCTCTGGGACTACTACACCCCGGACAAGCTGGAGGGAATTGACCTGATCCTTTCCTGCGGGGATGTGAAGGCCAGCTACCTCTCTTTTCTGGCCACCTTTGCACACTGTCCCGTGCTCTATGTCCGGGGCAACCACGACGACCGCTATGAGCAGGAGCCGCCTCTGGGCTGCATCTGCATCGATGGAGACCTCTATGAATACAATGGACTGCGCATTTTGGGCCTGGGAGGCTCTATGCGCTACAACAATGGGGTCAACCAGTATACCGAGAAGGAGATGACCCGGCGGGTGTGGCGGCTGCTGCCACGGATCATGCGCAAGCGGGGCTTTGACATCCTGCTGACTCATGCGCCGGGAAAGGGGATGGTGGACTGCCACGATCTGTGCCACACGGGCTTTGAGACCTTCAACAAGCTGCTGGACAAGTATCAGCCTGCCCTGTTTCTCCACGGACACACCCACCTCAATTACGGACGAAATATCCCCCGGGAGAGCCGCTATGGGCAGACCCGGGTAGTAAACGGCTACGAGCGGTATATTTTGGAATTATAAGGATCCATTTGGCCGCGGCAGAGCACTGCACGTATATGCGCAGAGCTCTGCCGCGGCCTTTTCAAGAACATGAAAGATATGGAAAAACAACATATTAACAAGTTTATGGAGGAGCGCATCCTTAGAACCCGACAAAATGACAGGAAGAACCGGACGCACATTTGTTTTTTTAGGCGTGTTGCCTTGTTCAAAACGGCAAAAACTGACGCTTAAAACTGTGCAACCATACGAAAGTTGTGAAATCCGCACAAAGAATGACAAAATGTATTTTGATATATACAGAAATAATATTAAAATCGCTTTTGGACATATTCGAAAAACTTGCTTCCATTTTCAGCCGATATGGAAAGATGCTACACTAACTTCGTCAAAACCGCAGTACGCGGAACTGGGAGCGCGGATCCGGTGCAGCGATGTGCCTGGGAAGGGGCACACAGCCGGTCCTGCTCCACACCATTCCATGTGTTGAAAGGAGAAAAAACATGAAACATCTGAAACGAACCGCCCTCGTCCTTATGGCTGCTGCCATGGCCTTCACCGCTACCGCCTGCGGAAGCAGCGGCGGCAGCGATGCTGGCAGCGACGGCAAGCTGACCATGCAGATCTGGGATAACTCCCAGCGCGAGGCCATGCAGGCCCTGGCCGATGCCTACCATGAGCAGAATCCCGATGTGACCATCGAGGTCCAGGTCACCAGCTGGGACGAGTACTGGGCCAAGCTGGAGGCCGCTGCTGGCTCCGGCAACCTGCCTGACATCTTCTGGATGCACACCAACCAGATCCTGCTGTACGCCGACAGCGGTATGCTGGCTGACGTCACCGACCTGTATGACGACGACACCTACTCCCACTACTCCGACATCTCCATCGCCAACACCCAGGGCTCCGACGGCCGTATGTACGGCGTGCCCAAGGACAAGGACACCGTCTGCCTGGTGTACAATAAGGAGATGTTCGACCAGGCCGGGGTCGCTTACCCCGACGAGAACTGGACCTGGGATGATCTGACCGAGGCCTCTCAGAAGATCTACGACGCCACCGGCAAGTACGGCTACATGGCCTACTGCGACGAGCAGCTGGGCTACTGGAACTTCGTCTATCAGAATGGCGGCTACATCCTCAATGACGATAAGACCGCTGCCGGCTTTGATAATCAGGCCACCATCGATGCCATGAAGTTCTACATCGGCCTGCAGGACAACGAGTGGTGCCCCGATCAGAACTACTTCGCTGAGACCGCTCCCGGCAATGCCTTCTTCTCCGAGCAGGGCGCTATGTTCCTGGAGGGTACCTGGAACCTGCTGTATGAGATGAAGAACTATCCCGAGATGCAGGGCAAGTGGGACGTGGCTGTGCTGCCCAAGAGCCCCAACCCCGCCTCCGGCGACGGCCGTGCCACCATCTCCAACGGCCTGTGCTATGCCACCTCTGCCAAGAACCAGGACAACGAGACCGTTATGAACTTCCTGAAGTGGCTGGGCAGCGAGGAGGCCCAGAAGCTTCAGTCCTCCTACGGCGCTGCCATCTCCGGCTATGAGGGCACTGAGCAGGCTTGGATCGATGCCTTCGATCAGTTTGACTACAAGCTGAACGTGCAGGCCTGCATCGATATGTTCGACTACTCTGTCCAGTCCGTCAACGACGCTACCCGCCCCGTGTGGAAGAGCAAGGTCAACGATGAGATGCTCAAGATCTACGGCGGCCAGGTCAGCGTGGACGAGGGCCTGAAGAACTGCAACGACATCATCAACCAGGCCATCGCAGAGGGCTGATCGTCTCTCGAAAGCAGAAAACGATCCGCGGCGGGCGGCTTCGGCCGCCCGCCGAAGAGTGAAAGGAGTAGAAATCCATGCGCAAAGCCCAATCCATCGCTGCCCGCAAGGAGCAGCACTGGGCATGGCTGATGGTGGCTCCTACCATCATCGGTCTGCTGGTTTTAAACTATTATCCCCTGATCGAAACCTTTATCCTCAGTTTTTCCAAGACGAAAACCTTTGGAGCCTCTACCTTTAATGGCATTGACAACTACATCCAGATGTTCCAGTCCCCCGAGTTCTGGAAAGCTACCTGGAACACCATCCTCTTCTGTATCCTCACCGTGCCTGTGGGCATCATCCTGGCCCTGCTGGTGGCTCTGCTGCTCAATGCCAAGGTGAAGTTCAAGGGTGGCTTCCGGGCCATCTACTTTTTGCCCATGGTGTGTGCTCCTGCCGCCATCGCCATGGTCTGGCGCTGGATGTTTAACGGCGAATATGGTATTATCAATCAGATCCTGGGCACCAAGATCAGCTGGCTGACCGACCCCAAGACCGCCATTGTGGCCTGCGCCATCGTGGCCATCTGGAGCTCCATCGGCTACGACGCCGTGCTGCTGCTGTCCGGATTGCAGAATATCTCCAAGAGCTACTATGAGGCCGCCCGCATCGACGGCGCCGGCCGCATCAAGCAGTTCTTCTCCATCACCCTGCCCATGATCTCCCCCACCCTGTTCGTCACCCTCATCATGCGTATGATGGCCTCCCTGAAGGTGTATGACCTCATCTACATGATGATCGACCAGTCCAACCCGGTGCTGCCCGACGTACAGAGCCTGATGTACCTCTTCTACCGGGAGGCCTTTGTGGCGGGCAACAAGGGTTATGCCTCTGCCATCGTGATCTGGACCATCTTCCTGATCGGTATCGTGACTGTTATCCAGTTCATCGGTCAGAAGAAGTGGGTCAACTACGACGTCTAAGAAAGGAGGAAGTCAGATGAAAACCGGAACTATGAGCCGCAGCCGCGGCATTGCCACGGGGCTTACCTACTTCTTCCTGATTGCAGGCGCCCTGCTGATGATCTTCCCCTTTCTGTGGATGATCCTCACTTCCCTCAAGTCCCTGTCTGAGAGCGTACAGATCCCGCCTACGATTTTCCCTGCAAAAATCGTGTGGTCCAACTTTAAGGACGCCCTCACTAGCCTGCCCTTTGTCAACCTGTACATCAACACCATCATCATGGTACTGGTGCGTGTGATCTGCGCCATCGTGTTCAGCTCCATGGCCGGCTACGCCTTTGCCAAGCTGCACTTCAAGGGCAAGAATCTGCTCTTCACCCTGGTGCTGGTACAGATGATGATGCCCTCTCAGATTTTCGTCATTCCCCAGTATCAGATGCTGGCTAAGGTCGGTCTGACTGAGAGCATCTTCGCCCTGATCTTCCCCGGTCTGGTCAGCGCCTTTGGTACCTTCTTCCTGCGTCAGGCCTACATGGGCATCCCCAACGAGATCGGTGAGGCCGCCTACCTGGACGGCTGCAACCAGTGGCAAACCTTCACCAAGGTGATGCTGCCCCTGACCGGCACCTCGGTGGCCGCCCTGACCATCTTCACCGCCGTGTTTGCCTATGCCGACCTCATGTGGCCTCTGGTGGTGAACACCGACATCAACCTGATGACCCTGTCCTCCGGCCTGGCCACCCTGAAGGGCCAGTTTATGACCAACTACCCCGTGCTCATGGCGGGCAGCTTGTTCGCTATGATCCCCATGCTGATTTTGTACCTCATTTTCCAGCGCCAGTTTATCGAGGGCATTGCCCTTACCGGCGGCAAATAAGAATCTGTTGTTCCTGGGGCGGCCTGTTTGGGCCGCCCCAGGTGGCAGGCCGCCCATTTGCGCACTCTATGATTTAAGGATGACCAGTTATGATTTTCTTTGATGAACGCCGCAATACTATTACTCTGAGCACTGCCGCCACCACCTATCAGATGAAGGTGGACTCCACGGGAGTGCTGCTGCATACCTACTACGGTCCCCGCCTGCGGGGCGGTGACCTGTCCAACCGCATCGTGCATGAGGACCGTGGTTTTTCGCCTAACCCCTACGAAGTAGGGAAGGACCGCACCTACTCGCTGGATACCCTGCCTCAGGAATACTCCTCCTGCGGCGTAGGCGACTTCCGTGTGCCCAGCGTGGAGGCCACCTGTGGAAAGGGAAGCCGCACCGTGGATCTGCGCTATGTGGGTCACACCGTCCGGGAAGGAAAGTATGCCCTGGAGGGGCTGCCCGCCTTCTACGATGAGGGTGTGACCGCCCAGACCCTGTCTGTGGAGCTGCGGGACAGCTGCACCGGCCTGGAGGTTGAGCTGCTGTACGGCGTGCTGGAGGAGTACGATCTGATCACCCGGGCTGTACGGGTGCGCAATGGGGGCGAGAGCCCCATGGAGCTGGAGCGGGTATCTTCGGTATGCCTGGACTTCCCCGCTGGTGAGCACGACCTCATTACCCTGGGCGGCGCCTACGCCCGGGAGCGGGAGCCGGTGCGGATGCCTCTGACCCAGGGAGTCCACACCGTAGGCAGCGTCCGCGGTACGTCCAGCCATCAGCAAAATCCCTTTGTGGTGCTGTGTGACCATGAGACCACCGAGGACGCCGGACGCTGCTGGGGCGTGGCTCTGGTCTACTCCGGCAGTTTTCAGGCCAACACCGAGTATACCCAGTTCCACGAGACCCGCCTGACTCTGGGGATCAATCCCTTCCACTTCCGCTGGACGCTCCAGCCTGGCGAGTCCTTTACCACACCGGAGGCGGCCATGGTATTCTCCGCCCAGGGCCTGGGCCACATGAGCCGTCAGCTCCACCGGGCCATCCGTCTCAACCTGTGCCGGGGTCCCTGGAAGGACCAGCGCCGGCCCATCCTCATCAACAACTGGGAGGCCACCCTGTTTGACTTTGACGCAGAGAAGATCTGCTCCATTGCCAAGGCGGCCAGCCAGGTGGGCGTGGAGATGATGGTCATGGACGACGGCTGGTTCGGCAAACGCAATGATGACTTTGCCGGTCTGGGCGACTGGAACGTGAACCAGACCAAGCTCCCCGGCGGCCTGGGCCCCCTGGCCCACCGCATCGAGGAGATGGGAATGAAGTTTGGCCTCTGGGTGGAGCCGGAGATGGTCAACGAGGACTCCGACCTCTACCGGGCCCATCCCGACTGGGCCTTCCAGGTGCCTGGCCGTCCCATGACCCGGGGCCGCTCCCAGTTGGTGCTGGATCTGACCCGGGCCGAGGTGCGCCAGTACATTATGGATAACCTCCGGGCTACCCTGAACAGCGCCCCCATCTCCTATGTCAAGTGGGATATGAACCGCAGCCTCACCGACGTGTGGAGCGCCGCCCTTCCCGCCCAGCGCCAGGGCGAGGTGTACCACCGCTATGTGCTGGGCGTGTACGAGATCCTGGAGATGCTCCATCAGGAGTTCCCCCAGGTGCTCATCGAGGGATGCAGCGGCGGCGGCGGACGCTTTGACTGCGGTATGCTCTACTACACCCCCCAGATCTGGTGCAGCGACAACACCGACGCCATCGAGCGCCTGCGCATCCAGTACGGTACTTCTTTCTGTTATCCCTGCGCAGCGGTGGGCGCCCATGTGTCCGCCGTGCCCAACGGCCAGACCGGCCGCAGCGTCTCCATGCACACCCGCGGCGTGGTGGCTGCCGCAGGTACCTTTGGCTATGAGCTGGACCTCAACGAGATCACTTCTGAGGAGATGGAGGAGGTCCGCACCCAGATCCAGCACTTCCGCAGCTGCTGGGACCTGGTGCTGCGGGGCGACTACTACCGCCTCAGCAATCCCTTCCGGCAGGAGGCCTTCAACGCCTGGATGCACGTCTCCCCCGACAAGAGCCGTGCTCTGGTGGGCATGGTCATGGGGGTGGGACACGCCAACCCCATTCGTCCCCTGCTGCGGCTGAAGGGACTGGACCCCAATGCGGACTATAAAGTCAACGGCGAAGTATATGGCGGCGATCAGCTGATGTACGGCGGCCTGGCCCTGCCCATCCTGCAGGAGTATCAGGCGCTGCAATTTGATCTGGAGCGTGTTTGACTCACTTTGAGAGGAGAATGACCCATGGACCAGGGACGTTTTTCTGTGTTTCCCCATGAAAATTTTGTGGATCTGTTTTTGGTGCAGTTTGGCTGGGAGCAGTGCGAGTCCCTGTATTCCTATGGGCCCCATGTGCGCAACAACTATCTCTTCCACTACATTATTTCCGGGAAGGGACACCTGGAGGTGCGGCAGCGGGACGGCTCCGTTCGGACCTATCCTCTGCGGGCCGGACAGGGCTTCCTGATCTGCCCCAACCAGGTGACTACCTACTGTGCCGACGAAAAAGACCCCTGGGCCTACACCTGGGTGGAATTTGGCGGGGTCCAGGCCCAGTACCGGCTGACCCTGGCCGGACTGGGGGAGGACCAGCCGGTCTACACCCCCATCCAGCCCGACATGTCCCAGCCGGTGAAGGATGAACTGCTGTTTATTGCCAACCATGCCCAGTTCTCGTCCCTGAAGCTGATGGCCCACTTCTACCTTTTCCTGGACGCTCTGATCGACAGCTCTTCCTCCAAGCAGCGGGTGCGGGGCCTGTCCCAGCAGGGCTTTTACATCCGGGAGGCCATCCACTTCATCGACCAGTACTACCGGGATGACATCCGCATCGAACAGATTGCCAGCTTCTGCGGTCTCAACCGCACCTACTTCAGCCGTCTGTTCAAGGAAGTCATGGGCCAGACGCCCCAGGAGTACCTGGCCCGCTACCGGGTGAACAAGGCCATGGAGCTTATGCGAAACACCAACATGAGCATCGGAGAGGTGGCCAGTATGGTGGGCTATCCCAACCAGCTGTACTTCTCCAAGGTGTTCCGCAAATATCAGGGTCTTCCCCCTCGGGTATGGCGCCAGGAGGATCTCATGGCCCTGGAGAAAAAACAGAGCGCCGAGCAAAGCCAGCCCAAGGCGCCCAAGGTCCGTAACTAAGGAGGCACCAGATGTTTTTCAATCCCAATGATTTTCGCCGCCGCCAGGAGCGCACCGGTCCCTCCGGATTGCTGGAGATCTTCTCCCGGGAGTGGCTGACCATTGTGAAGGTGGATGCCCTCACCTGTCTCTCCCTGGTGCCTCTGGTTACCCTGCCCCCCGCGCTTTTGGCTATGAACCACATGGCCCGGAGAATGGCGGAGGACCGCAGCGTCACCGTCCGGGAGTTCTGGCAGTCCTTCCGCGCCAACTTCTGGCGCTCGTATCCCACCTTCTTCCTGGCGGTTCTTCTGCCTGTCATCTCCCTGTGGTCCAGCTTTTTCTATGCGGGACAGGCGGTAGGAAACTGGATCCTCTTTTTGCCGTGTGTGTTTTCTGTGTTTGTGTTTGTGGTGTCCCTTCTTATGTCGGCCTATCTCTTTCCTCTGGCCGCCTCGGGGATGCCGCTGGGCCAGGCGGTGCGGCAGAGCTTTGCTCTGGGCTTTGCCCGTCCGGGACAGGCGCTGATGTGCGCTCTGCTCAACGACTGTCTGGCCGTTCTGGCCATCGGATTTCTTCCCTTCAGCATTCCCTATTTCCTGCTGGGCGGACTGATGTTCCCCTGTGTGGCAGGTCAGGTGATTGTGCGTCCAGTTCTGGACCAGTTTTGTCCCGACCTGGAGGGAGAGGAAGAAGAGGAGTTTTAAGGCAATAAAAAACTGGCAGCTCAACGAGCTGCCAGTTTTTTTGCCTATTTTCAATTACAAACAGTTTATTTGCTGCGCTTCAATACTTCCAGGACGAAGTTCCACAGGCGCTGCACGGAAGAAATGCTCATGCGCTCCCGGGGAGTGTGGATCTCAAACAGGTCGGGACCGATGGATACGCAGTCCAGGCCGGGCAGCTTGCCGGCGAAAATGCCGCACTCCACGCCGGCGTGGATGGCCTCGATGCGAGGCTCACGGCTGTACTGCTCGCGGAAGACGGCCACCAGGCGATCACGCAGGGGGGAGTCAGCCAGATACTCCCAGCCAGAGTACTCGCCGAAGAACTCCACGCTGCCGCCCAGCTGCTCCATCAGGCTGGACAGACGGGCCTTGAGCATCTCCTTCTGAGAGTCCACCGAGCTGCGTACGCAGAAGGAGGTACGCACCACGGAGTCCTCAGTGGTCAGGATGCCCAGGTTCAGAGAGGTCTGCACCAGGCCGGCGATGTCGGCGCTCATGACCTGAACCCCGTTGGGCAGGCAGGTAAGCATGCACAGCACCTTCTTGGTGGAGGCGGCGTCCATGGCCTCGCCTTCGCCGGCGCCCTCCACGGATACGGCTACGTTGGGATCGGTGACCCGGTACTCAGCGGCAAAGCAGGCGCCCATCTCCTGGGCGGTGGCCTTGGCGGCGGCGGCGTCAGCCACCAGCACCTGAGCCTGAGTCTTGATGGGAATGGCGTTGTCCTTCAGACCGCCGTTCACAGCCACAATGCGCATTTCGGTCGCTGCGGCCACAGCCTGGAGCAGACGGCCCATGAGCATGTTGGCGTTGGCACGGCCCTTGTGGATCTCGGTGCCGGAGTGGCCGCCCTGCAGGCCGCTGATAGTAATGGTGAGGGCGCTTCCCTGGAAGGGAGCACGGGCGATGGGCAGCAGGCAGGTGGTCACATTGCCGCCGGCGCAGCTGACGGTGAACACGCCCTCCTCCTCGGAGTCCAGGTTCAGCAGCTGACGGCCCTTCAGGGGAGACACGTCCATGGAAACAGCGCCCAGCATGCCGATCTCCTCGTCCACGGTGAACACGGCCTCCAGGCGGGGATGGGGGATGTCCTTGGCGTCCAGAATAGCCAGAGCCATGGCTACGGCGATGCCGTCATCGCCGCCCAGGGTGGTGCCCTTGGCGGTGACAAAATCGCCCTCCACCATCAGGTCCAGACCTTCCTTGTCCATATCCTTGGTGCAGTCATGCTCCTTCTCACACACCATGTCCAGGTGGCCCTGGAGGATGATGGCGGGGGCATTCTCATAGCCGGCAGTGGCCTCTTTGATGATGATGATGTTATTGTCCTGGTCCTGGTAGTGCTCCAGGCCGCGCTCCTTGGCGAAGGCCACACAGTAATCGCTGATGGCCTTGGTGTTCCGGGAGCCGTGGGGAATGGCGCACAGATCTTCAAAGAAGCGGAATACGCTCTTGGGTTCCAGGTTGGATAGTACGTTCATAGCTGCATACTCCTCTCGTGGCAGATTTATTTCCTCAGGCGGTAGCGGCCGTTGGAGACCTTCTTCAGCAGCAGCTGTTCCACCATGTATTGGGCTAATTTGGGGGCAAAGGTCTTGGAATTTTGTACCATCGCTCTTTGCCGGGACCAGAACTGACCGGCCTTTACGCCGGTGCAGAGCTGGGCCATCTGGGAAAGGGTGATCTCCTCATTTTTCTTGAGGTAGTTTACCACCTTTCCCGCACTTTTACTGAGCAAAATGCGTTCCAGATCGGCGCTTTGGGTGTAGCTCTTTTTCAGACCCCACACATACAGCACCGCGATGACCACGGCAAAGGCCAGAATGCCCAGAATGGTCTCCAAGGTATTCATTCCTTCACCTTGTCCTTTCCGCGAAACAGGATAAACTCGTTGTTGCGCAGGATCTGCATATATTTTACCAGTCGATCGTAGAGAGGTTCGGCCTGGTCGCCGAACTGTTCCTTCAGCTGCTGGGCCAGTTGACCCACCGTGCGTTCGCCGTTGATCCGCTTCCACAGAAAGCTGCCGTACTCGTCCAGCTTGATGTGGCTGACTCGGGGCGTGTGGAAGACCTTCTGGGCGATGGTAGCGTAGAAGCCCCGGTGGACCATATGGATGGTGGCAATACCGTCCTCGCCCTCGCTCCAGTCATTTTTAGGGTTGATAACGGGGATGAAATCCAAATAGTTCTCGCTCTTTTTCTTGGCCATTTCGTTTCTCCTCATGGATAATAACCCAAACCGGGCTGCATACCAAAGTATACAGCCCGGCTGGGGAAAAAACAAGAATTACTTCTTCTTGCTGTCCTTGGTGGCGAAGAGATAGATGGTGAACAGGATGACGGCAAAGCAGATGAGACCGCCGATGTTGCCGATGCTGAAGACCTCGCTGAAGTTGATCTTGTCGCTGACATACAGAGCAACGCCTTCATCGCTCATACCAGCGGGGATGATAGCCAGCACGGCCAGCAGGATGCCCACGATACCCTCGCCGGCGATGAGGCCGGAGGAGTACAGCACGCCGGACTGCACGGTGTCGTTCTTGTCCTTCTCAGAGGCGTACTTACGCTTCTCCAGGAACCAGCGCAGAGCGCCGCCCAGCATCATGGGCACGGACAGGTAGATGGGCAGATACAGGCCGATGGCGAAGGGCAGCACGGGGATGCCCAGCACCTCTACCACGATGGCGATGAACACGCCGGCGAACACCATGTTCCAGGGCAGGTTGCCGCCCATAACGCCCTCGACGATCATCTTCATCAGCATCGCCTGAGGAGCGGGCAGGTCGTTGGAGCCGTAGCCGCCCCAAGCCATGCTCAGCAGGTACAGGATAGCGCCGATGGCCACGGAGGAAACCGCAACACCGATCAGCTCGCCGATCTGCTGCTTCTTGGGGGTAGCGCCAACCAGGAAGCCGGTCTTCAGGTCCTGAGAGGTATCGCCGGCGATGGCAGCGATGACGCAGATGATGCCGCCGATGACGATGGCAGCAGTCATGCCCTCAATGCCAACGGTACCGGTGGCCTTCAGCAGCATGGTGGAGATGAGCAGGGTAGCAATGGCCATGCCGGAGACGGGGTTATTGGAAGAACCAATGAGGCCCACCATCCGGGAGGACACGGTGGCAAAGAAGAAGCCGAAGACAATGACGATCAGGGCGGTGAACAGGTTCAGGGGGATAGCAGGAACCAGCCACAGCACGATGGCCACCAGAAGCACGCCCAGCAGAACGACCTTCATGGGGATGTCCTGCTCGGTACGCAGGGTGCTGACGGTGCGGCCCTTGCCGTAGTCGCCCATGGCGTCCTTGAAGGTGCGCACGATCAGAGGCAGGGACTTGATGAGGCTGAGCACGCCGCCGCAGGCCACGGCACCGGCGCCAATGTAGCGCAGGTAGTTGCTCCACAGGGCGGACACGCCGTTAGCAGCCACCAGCTCGTTGATGGTCATGTCGGTGACGGGGAACATGATGGCGTCGCCGCCGAACAGAACCATCAGAGGCATGATGACCAGCCAGCCCAGGATACCGCCGGCGAACAGATAAGAGGATACCTTGGCGCCGCAGATATAGCCCACGCCGGCCAGGGCGGGCAGCACGTCGATGCCCACACCGGAGCCCTTGTAAGCGGAGATATCATAGGTGATCTCGCTGGGGAAGATCTTCAGGCCGTCGGCAATGAACTTGTAGACGGCAGCAATGCCCAGACCGGAGAACACGGTGGACGCCTTGGCACCGCCCTCTTCACCGGCAATCAGAACCTCGGCGCAGGCCTGTCCCTCGGGGTAAGCCAGCACGCCGTGCTCCTTGACGATCAGAGCGCTGCGCAGGGGGATCATCATCAGCACGCCCAGTACGCCGCCGCACAGGGCAATCAGGCCGATCTCCACCAGGCCGGGAGCGTTGCCCATGCCTTCCTTGGCCCACATAAACAGAGCAGGCAGGGTGAAGATGGCACCGGCGGCCACGGACTCACCGGCGGAGCCGATGGTCTGCACCATGTTATTTTCCAGGATGGAATCACGCCGCAGGATCTTGCGGATGACGCCCATGGAAATAACAGCCGCGGGGATGGATGCAGAAACGGTCATGCCTACGCGCAGTCCCAGGTAGGCGTTGGCGCCGCCAAAGACGATGGCCAGAATAGCGCCCAACACAATGGAAACCACGGTAAATTCCGGCATCACCTTGTCCGCGGGGACATAGGGTTGGAATTTTTTCTCTTCCACGATGTTTCTTTCCCTTCTTTTATTTTCGCTGCCAGCTCCACCCCTCTCTCCGGCTTGCGCCAGGATGGAAACTGCTTTTGCAGCTAGTTTACTATTTTACGTTTTTTTCACCTGTTCGTCAAGCTTTTTGTCTTTGTATGACGCACAAATGCGTACAAAAATAATGGGCAGCTGGGAATGGGTCCCTGTGAATGATCCACGCATAGCCTCCGTTTTCCTGTCCATACTATATTTTGTTTCCAAAAAACCACCGTGGGAGGAATTATATAGATGAAAGCAACAGGTATTGTCCGCAGGATCGATGACTTAGGTCGTGTCGTAATACCAAAAGAAATTCGACGTACCATGCGAATCCGAGAGGGCGACCCACTGGAAATTTACACGGAGCGGGACGGCAGTGTGATTTTTAAAAAGTATTCCCTGCTGGGCGGGCTGACCGAATTTGCCACCCAGATGTGCGAGACCCTCAACCGCACCACAGGAAGGATCGCGGTGATCACCGACCGGGACAACATTATTGCTCTGGCCGGTGCACCCCGGCGGGAACTGCTGGACAAGCAGATTGCCCCCGAGCTGGAGCGGCTGATGGAGAGCCGGCAGATCTACCAGCATAAGGTTGGCGAGATCGGTGTGCCCCTATGCGCCGAGGAGGGACGGTTTTTCCTGGATACCGTGGCCCCCATTTTGTCAGAGGGGGATGTGCTGGGCAGCGTGGTATTCACCGCGCCGGAGGAAAACCTCACCGGAGGCGAGGTGGAGTACAAGCTGGCCCAGTCCATCGCTGTGTTCCTGGGGAAGCATATGGAGGGCTGATGGCCGACCCCTTAAGTAAAATACGCCTCTCCGCCGGAGAAAACGGCAGAGAGGCGTATGGAACACAACGGAGAACTATGAAAACAGCGCCGGCCAATGGCCGGCGCTGTTGATCTCACAGAGGCTCAGCCCTGGGAGATGGCGCTCATGGGGCAGCTATCGGCGCAGGAACCGCAGTCCAGGCAAGCGCCGGCGTTGATCTCGTAGTGGTCAGCACCCTGAGCGATGGCGCCCACGGGGCAGGCATCGGCGCAGGAACCACAGCTGATGCAGGCATCGCTGATGACATAGGCCATTGGAAAACACCTCCCTAAAATTCTACACTACATTCTATCACATCTTTTCAAAATTGCAATGCTAATTTTTGAAAAAGCGGGCATAGTTAGAGAAGACCCTGGTGGGCTTCCGGATATTTCCGGGACGTGCGCCAGGATATGGAACATCTGGAGGGATCAATATGGCCGATTGCCGTTTTACATCCACTGCCCTGGGGGCCATTCGTCTGGCCCAGGAGAACGCCGCCCGTCTGGGACACAGCTATGTAGGCAGTGAACATCTGCTGCTGGGGCTGGCCAGCCAGGAGTACAGCACTGCCGCCCGTCTGCTGCGGGAGGAGGGAGCGGGCAGCCCCCGCCTGCGGGTTTGTATCGCACAGCTGGTGGGCACCGGGGTGCCCGGACGCACCCTGCACCAGGGGCTGACGCCCCGCTGTTGCCAGGCCATTCAACAGGCGGCCGTGGAGGCCAAAAAGATGGGACAGCCGGCGGTCAACGCGGAGCATCTGCTGCTGGGCCTTCTGCGGGACAGTACCAGCTCGGCCGTGCGGCTGCTGGGGGAGTGCGGGGTAGACCGTGCCCGGCTCAGTCAGCGCTTGTCCGCCGCCCTGGGAGGCGAGGATAGCATCTCCAGGGTCATGCGCAGCCGGGAGCCGGAGCGCAGCGGAGGAGACACCCGCCAACTGGACCAGTGTGCCCGGGACCTTACCGCCATGGCCGGCCAGGGTCAGCTGGACCCGGTGATCGGCCGGGAGGCGGAGCTGGAGCGGCTGATCCAAATCCTCTCCCGCCGCACCAAGAACAACCCCGCTCTCATCGGAGAACCAGGTGTAGGCAAAACCGCGGTGGTAGAGGGATTGGCTCTGGCCATTGCCGACGGCACTGCACCTGCCCATTTGTTGGGTAAACGGGTGTGCGCCCTGGACCTGTCCGCCATGGTGGCAGGCACCAAGTACCGAGGCGAGTTTGAGGAGAAGCTCAAGCACGTGCTCCAGGAGGTGCGCCGGGCGGGCAATGTGATTTTGTTCATCGATGAGCTGCACACCATCGTGGGGGCAGGCAGCGCGGAGGGAGCCATTGACGCGGCCAACATCCTGAAACCTGCCCTCTCCCGGGGAGAGATTCAGGTCATTGGTGCCACTACTCTGGATGAGTACCGCAAATATATTGAAAAGGACTCCGCCCTGGAGCGCCGCTTCCAGCCTATCACGGTGCGACAGCCCACCCGGGACCAGACCCTGGCCATCCTCCGGGGACTGCGGGGGAGGTATGAGGCCCATCACCATATTACCATCTCGGACAAGGCCTTGGAGGCGGCGGTGGACCTGTCCATTCGCTATCTGCCCGAGCGGTTTTTGCCTGACAAGGCCATCGACCTCATGGACGAGGCGGCCTCCCAGGCCCGGCTGTCCAGCCACACGCTGCCTCCCGAGCTGCAGCGGCTGGAGCAGCGGGCAGTCCAGGCGGGGCGTCAGCTCACCCAGGCCATCCGCAAGCAGGATTTTGAAAAGGCGGCCATGCTCCGGGATGCGGAGGGGGACTTCCGCAAGGAGTTGGAGGCGGGGAAAAAGCGCTGGCGGCAGGGCCATCCCCAGAAAACTGTGGAGGAGAGCCACATCCGGGCGGTGCTGTCCCAGTGGACCGGGGTGCCGGTGAGCGACCCCACCCAGCACGACCGAAAAGCACTGGAGGAACTGGAACAGTCCCTGGAGCGCACGGTGCTGGGCCAGGAGCAGGCGGTAAAGGCGGTGGCCCGGGCGGTGCGCCGGGGAAGGCTGGGGCTGAAGGACCCCAGAAGGCCGGTGGGGTGCTTTTTGCTGCTGGGTCCCAGCGGCGTAGGCAAGACCCAGCTGTGCCGCAGTCTGGCCCAGACCCTGTTCGGCAGTTCGGAAGCCCTCATCCGCTTTGATATGTCGGAATATATGGAGGCCCACAGCGTCTCCCGCCTCATCGGCTCGCCCCCCGGCTATGTGGGTCACGAGGAGGGGGGACAGCTTACCGAGCGGGTGCGGCGCAGCCCCTGGTCGGTGGTGCTGCTGGATGAGCTGGAGAAGGCCCACCGGGATATCTGGTCGGTACTGCTGCAGGTGATGGAGGAGGGAGTGCTCACCGACAGTCAGGGACGAAAGACCGACTTTCGGAATACCGTATTGGTGATGACCTCCAACCTGGGGGCGCGGCACTTCCAGCAAAAGACCCGTCTGGGCTTTGGGAGCGGGACGGAGAGTGACCGGAAAGCCTTGGAGGGGGAGGTACTCTCCGAGGCAAAACAGACCTTTGCCCCGGAGTTTCTAAACCGTCTGGACGCCGCTCTGGTGTTCCATCCCCTGGGGGAGGAGACACTGGTATCCATTACCCGGCAGCTGCTGGGTGAGACCGGCAAACGGTTGGAGAGCTTGGGAGTCACCATGCAGGTAGAGGAGGACGCCGTGCGGCTGCTGGCCAAGAAAGGCAGCCACCGGGATTACGGGGCACGGCCGCTGCGCCGGGCCATTGCCGCCTGGGTGGAGACCCTGCCGCCGACCTGCTGCTGTCCGGACAGTGCCAGCGGGGAGGCGGACTGCATGTGCTGGTACAGGAGGACCGGGTGCGGGTGGAGTGCCTGACGGGAGGAAACGCTGCATGTGATATAATCTAGTCTTTAAAATTAGATTTAGTAATTTTGCTTATTGATTTTGCTGAAGGGGAGGACTATACTATGGAACATAGAAGAGTGTTTGACAGACCCACGCCAAATGCCTTTGATTGTGAGGTGTCTGATATGTTCCATGAAACTGCAGTTCCGGCCAGACCTTTGATTTCTGTGCCCCGTCCCCGGAGGCGGAAAGAGGTGCGGGACCCCTATGACGGCCTGAGGCCCTGGTCGGCCATTACCCACGGGATTGGAGCGGCGCTGGCGGTGGTAGGGACGGTATTTCTCGCCGTTCAGTCCGCGTGGATGGGTAAATGGGAAAACCTGGTTCTCTTTCTGATTTACGGGGTGTCTATGGTGTGCCTGTATACAGCCAGCACCCTGTACCACTGTGTAAATACCACCCGTTCTAAGCGCATTGCCCTGCGCAAATATGACCACTGCTCCATTTATCTGCTCATTGCCGGCAGCTACACCCCCGTATGCCTCACGGTGCTGCGGGAAGATGGCGGGCTGCCCCTTCTTATTGCGATCTGGGGCCTGGCTGTGGCCGGCGTGGTGCTTACCATCGCCAAGCTGGATATCCCTCGGTGGCTCACCAGCGTCATCTACCTGGTGATGGGCTGGCTGGCCCTGTTCGCCATAGTTCCTCTGTCCCAGCGGATGCCTGGGCTGGGTATGTTCTGGCTCATTCTGGGCGGAGTTTTATACACGGTGGGCGGTGTGCTCTATGCGGTGAAGTGGCCCGGGCGCAGCAACCCCCGCTTTGGCTGCCACGAGATTTTCCACGTATTCATTCTCCTGGGCTCCATTGCCCACTTTATGATGATGGCTCAGGTCATCGCTTATCTTTAAATAAAAAGTCCCGGAAGCGATTGCTTCCGGGACTTTTTTTACATCTCCAGAGGGTGGATCTCCTTGCGGTAGACCCGGCGCAGGAACAGGGCAGACAGGCCTACGGAGAGCAGCTCCGCAATGGGGAAGGCCCACCAGACGACGGCCAACCCACCGATGCGGGACAGAAGGAAAGCGACAGGCAGCAGTATCATCAGCTGACGCACGACCGATACCACCAGGCTGAGCACGCCGTGGCCCAGGGCCTGGAACACGGAGGAGCAGACGATGGCAAATCCGGCAAACAGGAAGCTCAGGGAGATGATCCGCAGAGCGGGCACACCGATGGTGAGCATATCGCCGGTGTCCTGTTCGGAGCGGAACAGATCCAGCAGCACATTGGGCAGGAACTGGAAGATCAGCAGGCCGATGAACATGATGGACACGGCGTAGATGACGCTGAGCTTGATGGTTTGCTTGATGCGGTCAGGACGGCGGGCGCCGTAGTTGTAGGCCACAATGGGTACCATGCCGTTGTTAAGACCAAACACAGGCATGAACACAAAGGACTGGAGCTTGAAGTATACACCGAAAACCGCGGTAGCGGTGGTGGTGAAGGCGATCAGGATCTTGTTCATGCCGAAGACCATCACCGAGCCGATGGAGGACATGATGATGGAGGGAACGCCCACGGCGTAGATGTGGCCGATGATGGAGGCCTGGGGGCGGAAGCCCTTCAGGCTCAGCTGTACGTCAGGGTTGCGGGTGGCGTTGATGACCACCGAGACGAGGGCGGCAATGATCTGGCCCAGTACGGTAGCCAGGGCGGCGCCGGCAACCTCCATGCGGGGCAGACCGAACAGACCGAAGATCAGGATGGGGTCCAGTACGATGTTGATGATGGCGCCCAGAGCCTGGGTGAACATAGTGTACAGGGTACGGCCGGTGGCCTGGAGGATGCGTTCAAAGGTGATTTGGAAGAACATGCCCACCGACAGTACGCACACGATGAACATGTAGCTCTCGCCATAGTCTACGATGGTCTGCTTGTCCGTCTGGATGGCAAAGAACAGCCGGGAGCAAGTCAGACCGATGAGCATAAAGACCAGGTAGCTGACCGCAGCCAGAAACAGGCCGTTCATGGCGGCGGCATTGGCCCGGTCCTGACGCTTTTCGCCCAAACTCTTGGACAGCAGGGCGTTGATACCTACGCCGGTACCTACTGCCACGGAAATCATCAGGTTCTGAATGGGAAAGGCCAGGGAGACGGCGTTCAGGGCGTCCTCACTGAGCTGGGCCACGAAGATACTGTCTACTACGTTGTACAGTGCCTGGACCAGCATGGAGATCATGATGGGGATGGACATGGACAACAGCAGCCGGTTGACCGGCATGGTGCCCATTTTGTTTTCTGCGGGCTTGTTTTGGCTCATCGTGCAACTCCTTCTCTCTCAATCCTGTGGCAAATGCTACCACCCAAAAGGGCCAAAGAAAAGACGACTTGTCGAAACAAGTCGTCTTTTCTAACTGGTGCGGCTGACGGGAGTCGAACCCGTACGCCCGTCCGGACACAAGCACCTCAAGCTTGCCAGTCTACCAATTCCAGCACAGCCGCAAACAGGCGGTCTATTGAAAACCGCCTTATCATTATAGGGCGGAAGGAGCGATTTGTCAATGCTTTTTTCGCGGAGAAACTATTTGCCCTGCCGCTCCTGCATGGCCTGATGTTCCCGGCGCAGCTCCTGCCACAGCTGCTGGGAGGTCCAGTCCCGGTTGGTGGGGGTGAGCACCGCCTTGAGGGGGATGGGGGGCAGTTTGGCGCGCTTCATGGCACCCAGCAGGCGGTCCAACTGAGGACCAGTAAGGGAACAGAACACCAGCATGGGGTCGGAAAATTCCTCCTCCACTCCGGCGGGTTCTCCGCTGCCCTCCAGCACCTGGGCGAGGGGAAGGCCATACTGGCCGGGCTCCACCGCCTTCATGCGCAGCTTCTGCATCACAAATACCTGGCGCAGCTTGCTCCACTGTGGGCCGGAGCAGTTATAGAGCAGTACGGTTTCGCCTGCCATAGAGATACCTCCGATCTGAAAAAAGCCCAGGCGGCAGAGCCGCCCGGGCCCGGTTTATGGATATTTTACACGTTGGCCAGGGCCTGCTCCAGGTCAGCGATGATGTCCTTGGCATCCTCAATGCCCACGGAGAACCGCACCAGGTCGGGGGAGACACCGGCGGCAGCAAGCTCCTCGTCGGTCATCTGACGGTGAGTGGAGGAGGCGGGATGGAGCACGCAGGTCTTGGCGTCAGCCACGTGGGTGGCGATGGAGGCCAGCTTCAGCCCGGCCATGAACTTCTCAGCCGCGGCCCGGCCGCCCTTCACGCCGAAGATGACTACGCCGCAGGTGCCGTTGGGCAGATACTTCTGGGCGCGCTCGTGGTACTTGTCTCCGGGCAGACCGGCATACTGCACCCAGGCGATCTTTTCGTGGCCCTGGAGATACTCGGCCACAGCCTGAGCGTTCTCGCAGTGCTTCTTCATCCGCAGAGGCAGGGTCTCCAGGCCGATGTTCAGCAGGAAGCAGTTGTTGGGGGAGGGGATGGAGCCCAGGTCACGCATGAGCTGCACGGTGGCCTTGGTGATGAAGGCGCCCTCCAGGCCGAAACGCTCGGTGTAGGTGACGCCGTGGTAGCTCTCGTCGGGGGTGGTCAGGCCGGGGAACTTGTCGG
>NZ_JBKVXZ010000029.1:0-44666 GCF_046973065.1 Flintibacter sp.
CGGCCGATCTGACTCAGATGCTGCACTTTGCCAATGCGGCTGCCTATCTGGTCACCACACGCCGTGGGGCGATCCGCTCCATGCCGGAGCGGGAGCAGGTATTGGCACTGCTGTGATTTGTCTGAGTTGATGTTCAAAAGCGGAACAGCTGCGCATCTTTGTTTGGAAAATTCAACACAAAACAATTACAGGCATCCGTTCTCAGAAAAAACTGAGACGGATGCCTGTTTTTTGTTGATGCCTGCTGCATGGGCGGGATGATTGCAGCACCAGTGGTCAGGAATCGGAACGGGTTTCTGGCTGCATGCTCTGACCAAGCAAGTTCAAAAAGTATTTCAGAATGGGATTGTGATCTCCGGGAAGACAAACCGCGCCGAAGGAGAGGAGCGGCGCATCCTTCATGGGGATGTATCGCAGTTTGGACAGTCTGGCATGGGGCAGGTCAGCCATGACTGCGAAGGCGTAGCCGGTCTCCACCAGGGCGGACACCACCTCCTGGTCGTCGCAGAAGAGCACCTCGCCGGGAGCCCGGCCTCCCACTACCTGGCCCTGGAAAGCAAACAGATCCGGGGGATAGGCGGGAGGGCGGCAAGTCGCAATACGGCCTGCGGATTGAAGCTCCTCAATCGACACCTCTTTTTTGTCAGCGAGAGGGTGGCTCTGGCTGCACACGCAGACTACCGGGCACTGAACCAGAGGGTAATACTTCAGCTTTTTTGGTACAGACTTGCGGAAGGAAAACATCAAATTGACATTTCGCTCAGTAAGCAGATTTTCGATGGAGTCAAAGGGCAGCAGCCGCAGTACAGGCAGAGCCTGGGGCTGAAGCTGGCGCAGCTGCTCCAGGGCGGGGCAGAGAATGTGGAGTTCCGTGGTGTTCCGGCAGCCGATGGCGATGCGGCGGAACACCTCCTCCTTGGATTCCTTCATCCGGGCTTTGGACAACCCGCTCAGTTTTAAGATCTCACCGGCATACTGCGTAAACAGAAACCCCTCCTGGGTCAGGCGCACGCTTTTACTGGTGCGGTGAAACAGTTTGACCTCCAGCTCATTTTCCAGGGTGTTGATCTGGTGGCTGACGGCAGGCTGGGTGATACGAAGCCGCTCTGCAGCCCGAGAGAAGTTCAAAACATTGGCTACTTCCATAAAACATTCCAGTTGTGTCGTATTCACCAAATCAGCTCCCTTAAAAATTTTCTTGTTGTTCAACAAACTTAATCTATAAAAATTTTTTATTAAATATAGCATATTTGAATTTCACACGCAAGCACATTTATGGTATAAACATTACGCAGCGAAACAGTTTCACTTCAAACAAATGAAATGAGGCAACATTATGGCAGAACTTGATCGGGAACAAATCCTGAGAGACAATCGCCGCATCTGCATTCAAATGGAGCAGTGGGCCAATGCTTCTCTGGCGCACAGAGAGCTGACCGCCATACAGGCTCAGATCCTGATGTACATCTTAAGCCGTTCGGAGCAGGGGACCTCTCTGACAGCCATCCACCAGGAGTTCGGAGGCTCCATGGCCGCCCTGTCCAGCATGGTAAAGCGGCTGAAGGAGAAGGGGTATGTGCGGGTAGAGCAGTGTGCCGGGGATGACCGGCGCAAGCTCCTGTTTGCCACGGAGAAGGCAAAGAAAACGGAAGAATTTCTTTGCCGCACCACCCGCCAGATTCGGCAGAGGCTGTACGCTTGTTTTTCCCAGGAGGAGTTAGCCACTTTGGATCGCCTGCAAAAAAAGATGCTGGGCAACCTGTCCCTACTAATTCAACAACCATAAGGAGGTATCAAAAGCTATGAGAACGGTACTGCGCCAGCTTGGCCAATACAAGCGAGATGCATTTTTCTGCATTGGATTGACCAGTCTGGAAGTGATCATGGAGATCCTTCTCCCCTTTATTACCGCGATCATCATTGACGAGGGTTTGGAAAAGGCCAATCTCTCCGTGGTATACCGCTACGGGGCATTGATGGTGGTCATGGCCTTTTTCAGTCTGATCTTCGGTGCAACCGCGGGCAAATTTGCGGCCAGCGCATCCGCTGGCTTTGCTGCTAACCTACGGGAATCCATCTATTCCAACATTCAGACCTTCTCCTTTTCCAACATTGATAAGTTCAGCGTGCCTGGACTGGTTACCCGTATGACCACCGATATCACCAACGTGCAAAATGCATTTATGATGATTATCCGCGTGGCGGTACGCTCCCCGCTGTCCTTTGTGTTCAGCTACATTATGTGTCTGATCATCAGCCCCAAGCTCAGCCTTACCTTCCTGCTGGCCGTTATTTTCTTGATCGTGGTCCTGGGAAGCATCATGGTGGCGACGATGAAGATCTTTAACCAGGTATTCCGTAAGTACGACGATCTGAATGCCAGTGTGCAGGAGAATATCTCTGCCATCCGGGTGGTAAAGGCTTTTGTCCGGGAGGACTATGAAAACGAGAAGTTCTCCAAGGCATCCTCCAACCTCTACCGCATGTTTGTCAAGGCTGAGGGTTTGCTGGCATTCAATAACCCCGCTATGATGACCGCCGTTTACTTCTGTATCATCATGATCTCCTGGCTGGGCTCTCACTTCATTGTGGGAGGCAGCATGAGCTCCGGCGATCTCACCAGCCTGTTCAGCTATGTCATGTCCCTTCTTATGAGCCTGATGATGCTGTCCATGGTGGTGGTTATGATCTCCATGTCCATGGCTAGTATCCGCCGTATCAGTGAGGTGCTGGAGGAGACCCCCGACCTGCACAACCCGGAAAAGCCTGTGATGGAAGTGGCTGACGGCTCTATCGATTTTGACCATGTCAACTTCTCTTATAAGCACGGCAGCGGAAAGAGCGTGCTGTCCGACATTGATCTGCACATCAAGGCCGATGAGACCATCGGTGTCATCGGCGGTACCGGTGCCGGCAAGAGCAGCCTGGTAAACCTTATCTGCCGGCTGTACGATGTGGATGATGGTGCGGTCAAAGTAGGCGGCCTGGATGTGCGGCAGTACGACATGGAAGCTCTTCGTAATCAGGTGTCAGTAGTGCTGCAGAAAAACACCCTGTTCTCCGGTACCATTCTGGATAACCTGCGTTGGGGCAATCCCGATGCTACGGAAGAAGAATGCGTCGCCGCCTGTCAGGCAGCTTGTGCCGATGAGTTTATTGACCGCTTCCCTGACGGTTACCATACCCATATTGAGCGGGGCGGCGCCAATGTGTCCGGCGGTCAGAAGCAGCGGCTGTGTATTGCACGGGCTCTGCTGAAAAAGCCCAAGGTTCTCATCCTGGATGATTCCACTTCTGCGGTGGACACAGCCACCGACGCAAAGATCCGCGCGGCCTTTGCCCAGCGCATTCCGGGCACAACCAAGATCATCATTGCCCAGCGCATCTCCAGCGTGGAGCATGCCGACCGCATTCTGGTGCTGGACAACGGCCACATCGACGGCTTTGATACCCATGAACGCCTGTTGGAGACCAATGCCATCTACCGGGAGATCTATGACTCTCAGGTCCAGGGCGGCGGCGACTTCGACCAGCCTGCGTGAAAGGAGGACACCCTGCTATGAATCCTAAAATGAACCGAGGCAACCCGACCCAGGTGCTCAACCGGGTGCTGCGGTATATGCTTCGCTACTATAAATTCCAATTTCTGCTGGTGGTCCTGTGTATCCTGGTCTCTGCCACGGCCAATGTAAGCGGCACCAGCTTTCCTCAGACCTTGATCGATGACTATGTCGTTCCCATGCTCAACAGCGGTTCTACCGACTTCAGCGGGCTGTGGCAGGCAGTTGTCCGGCTGAGCTGTTTGCTGGCGCTGGGCGTGGTTGCATCCTACGGCTATAACCGCATCATGGTCACCATCAGCCAGGGCACGATGCGGCACCTGCGTGATGACCTGTTCCACCGCATGGAGGCACTGCCCATTAAATATTTTGATACCCATTCCCATGGCGACATTATGTCGGTATATACCAATGATATTGATACGCTGCGCCAGCTTATGAGCCAGAGTATCCCTCAGGTAATTAACTCTGTCGTTACCATGTTGGCCACGCTGGTTGTCATGCTGCGCCTGAATCCGACGCTCACCATTATTTCTGTTCTGACCGCCGTGGTCATGATCACCGTGACCACCAACTTTTCCAAGCTGTCCGGCAAATACTATGTCCAGCAGCAGAAAAATCTGGGTATTGTGGACGGCTTTATCGAGGAGATGCTGGACGGGCAGAAGGTGGTCAAGGTGTTCTGCCACGAGCAGGCTGCCAAAGAAGATTTCCACAAGATCAACGAGGCTCTGCGGGAGAGTGCAGATAAGGCCAACCGCTATGCTAACCTCCTTATGCCGGTCAACGGCAATATTGGCTGGCTGAGCTATGCGTTGGTAGCAATCATAGGTGCGATTCTGGGTATCAACGGGATGGCCGGAGTTACCCTGGGCACAGTGATTGTCTTTGTGGGCCTGAACAAGAGCTTTACTCAGCCGATCACCCAGGTGAGCATGCAGATCAACTTTGTGGTCACTGCTGCCGCCGGTGCCTCCCGTGTCTTTGATCTTATGGATCAAGAGCCGGAGAAGGACGAGGGCTATGTGGAGCTGGTCAACGCCAAAGAGAATGCCAATGGACAGCTCTCTGAGAGCACCCAGCGCACCAATGTCTGGGCTTGGAAGCATCCCCACAAGGCGGATGGCACCATCACCTATGCTCGCCTGGAGGGCGGCGTGGTCTTTGACGGAGTGGACTTCGGTTACGACGAAAACAAACTGGTCCTCCATGACATCAGTCTGTGGGCCAAACCGGGGCAGAAGATCGCGTTTGTCGGCGCCACCGGTGCAGGCAAGACGACCATTACCAACCTGATCAACCGCTTTTACGATATTGCCGACGGTAAGATCCGCTATGACGGCATCAACATCAACAAGATCAAAAAGCCGGATCTGCGCAGCTCGTTGGGCATCGTTCTTCAGGATACCCACCTGTTTACCGGTACAGTACTGGAAAACATTCGTTACGGCAACCTGGATGCCACCGATGAGGAGTGTAAGACGGCGGCGAAGCTGGCCAACGCCGACGGATTTATCCGCCGTCTGCCGGATGGATATGACACCATGCTCACCGGAGATGGCGCCAACCTGTCCCAGGGCCAGCGGCAACTTATCGCCATTGCCCGTGCAGCCGTGGCTGACCCGCCGGTGCTTATTTTGGACGAGGCAACTTCTTCTATCGATACCCGTACCGAGAAGCTGGTGCAGGACGGTATGGATGCTCTGATGTGTGGGCGTACCACCTTTGTCATTGCCCACCGTTTGTCCACCGTGCGCAACGCCGACTGCATCATGGTCATGGACCAGGGACGCATTATCGAGCGGGGCACCCATGATGAACTCATTGAAAAGAAGGGTACCTACTACCGTTTGTACACCGGAAACTTTGCGGAAGAGCCCGCTTAAGCAGAATAAAACCAAAACCCGTGGTTGTCCCAGTTGGGACGGCCACGGGTTCTTTTTTAATTCTGCATTTGCTGAAAGGATTGGGCAATCAGTTCCTGAGCCCGAGCTTCTCCCAAAGAGGTATCGATACACAGATGATAATTCCAGGCTACACCCCAGGTGCGGTTTGTATAGTACTGGTAGTAGGCTGCGCGGGTACGGTCGGTTTGACGCAGACGACGGCGGGCTTCTTTTTCCTCAAAGCCCTCGGTGCGCATCAGACGCTGTACCCGATACTCCAACGGAGCGTGAAGGAAGATGCGCAGGCAGCGAGCCCGACCTTTCAGTACCACGTCGGCGCATCGGCCCACAATAACACAGTTTCCTTTCTCGGCTGCCTGGCGCATGACCTGAGCCTCTGCTTCAAAAATGGTGTCGGTAGGAGCGGGGGTCTGCTCGGAGTAACCGTACATCTCGCTGGCCAGGTCGTGGAGCAGAGCGCCGGAGATTTTTTCCTCCCGTTGGGATATAAATTCCTGGGAATAGCCGGTGGAACCTACCGCCATCTGGATGATTTCCCGATCATAGAAGGGGAGACCAAGCTGCTGGGCCAGGGCCTGGCCGATATCGTGGCCGCCGCTGCCATATTGCCGGTCAATGACTACGCATACGGTTTGTTCCGGCGCTGCCGTATCCTCCTGGGGGGCTTTGGTTTTACCAAACAGCACTCGAGGTAAAATTTCCAGCTTTCGTCCCATGAGACGGGCAATAAAGCCCACCAGGATAGCAGCTGCCACAGTGCCTTCCCGTACACCGTTAAGCTGGCCCTGGAATACAAAGGATAGTACGGCAGCAATGACTGTCATGGAGACATCAAATACGACCTTGGTTATACCAAATTCCGTCTTCCAACGGAATACCACGGCCCGAACAAAGGATTCTCCGGGGAGCATTACTACGTCGGCGATGACTTCCAAGAATACGCCAAACCCCAAAATGACACAGCCAATGAGCAAATCTACCACCTTAATCGGATAGGCTTGAGGCTGAACAAAGGCAAGTAGTGCCATACACAAATCAATAAAGTAGCCAAAGGCAATGGACACCGGGATCTGAAGCAAGTGTTCTGGCTTGAAATTCCGTTGTAGGATAACCAGCTGCAGAAAGATCAGCAGCAGACTGAAGATAATTGTGAACTCGCCCAGTGTGAGGGGAAAGTTCAGGCTGAATACGTAGGGGATAGAAGAGATAGGGGAGGTGCCCAAATCCGCCTTTGTGATCAGGCTCACACCCAAAGAGTTGATAAATAATCCAATAAGAAAAACCAGATATCGCTTTGCTTTTTCCATGCGCATTTCTCCCGTTTTAATTTTGTGTGCTGCTTTGGCAACAACACAATGCCATTCCAGATTAACACTCCTGCTCGAACATGTCAATATTGACATGTTCGAGCAGGAGTGTTTTCTCTTGCCTTTTTTTATGTTTGTGGTATGATACTGGCAAGTGTGATTTTTAAGAAATTGAGGTGATCTGCCTTGGGAACTCTGGGTTATGCCATTTTAGGGTTACTCCATCGCCGGAGCATGACAGGCTACGAGCTGTCCAAGGAGTTTGAGTCAGGCTTGTTTGAGGTTTGGAGTGCTAAGCACAGCCAGATATACCCTGAACTCAAGAGCTTGTATGAAGCTGGGCTTATCGACTATCAGGTGGAGATATCCGGCACAGTACTGGAGAAAAAAGTGTATACCATTACCTCTGACGGAGAGCAGATGCTCCGGAAATGGGTACAGGACTCCAGTGCTGCACCTCAGACCCCGAAGGATGAATTTCGGCTGCGGCTGTTTTTCTCTGACTGTGCCTCTGCAAATAATCGCAGACAGCAGTTGGAGAACCGACTGGCACAGCATCGGCAGCGCCTGGAACGGCTCGAGAAGGATCAAGACAAGTTTGATGGAATCCCGCCTCAGGATGACCAAGCGTTCAACGACTATCTGGTTTTGTTAGGGGGAATTTTCCGGGAACAGGCCGCCTGCCAATGGTTGGAGACCTGTCTGGAGCTATGCCGGCAAAGAGAAGAATAATCCGAATTACCAAGCAAAAGCGAAATATGTGGTGCTGACACATAGAAGGAAAAAGAGGGACACGACGTATAGATGGGTGGCCATAAAACAGTAATCCACGAAAATTACTACTTATGGCATCTGTCAGGCAGGATTGGTTAAAAATGAACAGGCACTACCAAGGTGAAAATCTTGGCGGTGCCTGTTTTTCATTTGTAATCAACAAACTTCCGTTGGGATAAGGTTGGAACTGATCCAGAAGCAACTTCTTGAGAGCAATCCAGCTCCAGACAAGGCAACAAATCAGATGGCTTGGGCACAACACATGAACATGGTCAAGGCGTAGGCTGAAGAAATCATCTTTACCGAACTAATCTACACAGAAAGACCAGCTTATCATCATTGGTGAGCCCGGTCTTTCTGTGGAATGACAAACAAAATGTTTCTCAGCAAGCAACTTAATCAACCAATGTTGCTTATGATTCCATTGTTTTACAAAATTCTGATTCGTATAATAATAGCGAAAGGGGGCGGAGCCATTGAAAGAACTAAAAATTGGCGAGAAGATCATCGAGTGCAGACGTCAGCAGGGCATTACGCAGGATGATTTAGCCCAATATATGGGCGTTTCCAAAGCTTCAGTATCAAAATGGGAAACTTCAACTTCATATCCTGACATTACATTGCTGCCACGGATTGCCTCGTATTTCAGTATCACGGTTGATGAACTACTCGGATATGAGCCGCAGATGTCTAAACGGCAGATTCGATCCAGTATTCAGCAATTATCGCAGAATTTTTTGTCAGAACCCTTTGTAACAGCAAAGCAAAAATGTGTTGAGCTGACACAAAAATACTATTCTTGTTTTCCCCTGCTGTATCAAATTGGTAGTTTGTATATGTCGCATAGCGGCATGGTTCAAGATCAGAAATGCGCATCCATACTGTTGACCGATGCAATCGACCTATTTAGGCGCATACAAAAGCATGCAGATGAAATTGACCTTAAAAAGCAGGCACGCAGTATGGAAGCCATGTGTCTGTTATATCTGAATCGCTCTGATGAAGCACTCGAATTGTTGGGTGAGCCTGACTTTTCTTTTACTTCGGATGAACCGATTTTTGCCAGTGCCTATCGACGTTCCGGAGAAATAAAAAAGGCCAAAGGAATCTTGCAGGTTGGCCTGTATCAGCATGTTGTGGTGATGATGAACCTTCTTGCCAGTTATCTTGGTGTGGTTGCGGATGAACCCGAAAAGTTTAACGAAACACAATCAAAAGCATATGCATTGATTGATGCTTTTTCTCTTGAAACACTGCATCCGGCTATTGTGTTCCCATTCTATCTGGCAGTTGCACAATGCTATGCAAAACAGAGAAATTCTGAAAAAACGATAGAAGTATTAAAAAAATACACTCATTTAGCCACAAGTAAAATCTATCCGATTCAGTTTCATGGCGATCCCTATTTTGACCTGATGGATTTGTGGTTCGACGAAAATCTGACGCTTGGGCACATGATGGTTCGCAGTGAGCAGGCAATTAAAGATAGTATAGCGAGTTCAGTTTTAGACAATCCGATATTCGCTGAATTAAAAGATGATAACCGCTTTTTTGAAATCTCACATAAATTGAGCCAACTTAGAAAGGAAGTAAAAAATGATTCGCAACGCATTAAAGAAACTTCTCGGTGGGAATTATACTGAAAACAATGAAAAACTTGCTATCCTGAATTTTGCGATTGTAATCTTGATGTTCGTGGTTTCAGGGATCATGCTGTTTGTTCTGCCTCCGGAAATCTCTATTTTACAGTCTGGAGGTACTTATTATCCCATCCCAAGTGTCCTGGGCGTATGGCTGTTTCCCGTGATTTCACTTCTGATCAATATGCTTCTCATCAAGCAGAAAAGATTATCTAAGATGAATACGGTCATCTTTGCATTGCTCTTTGTTGTGATGATGGCTGCATATTGCATGAATCTTTAAGAAGTCTTATGACGGACAAAACACTGTTGAAAATCCTTACCAAACGAAAGCCATCTATTATTTTCTCTGTCTCCGGGCTGATTGCAGGAATCTATGCAGGATTTATGGTTTGGTATGCCCTGAAGACGTATATTCCCGGTCCACTCCATACACATCTTTCTTATCTTGCCGTAATCGTGCTTGGAATCAGTGCATTTATTGCGGTTTATCAAATTCCCGATCTTCTGTTTGCCAATGAGAAGATTGAGCATGTACTGCCCCTTCCCATCGACAGCGGTACGGTGATTTTTGTGCTTTTGAAAAAAGTGATCTGCCTACAGGCAGAACTCTGCATAGCGGTCTATTGGGCAGGATTTCTCTTTTGTTTCAGAAACGCTCTGGCTGTCAGTTTCGCCGTTCTTTATTGCTTGATAATGTTGGTTTCTCTTAATCTGCTTGTATTTTTACTGTCTGTAGCGATTGGAACAATTACCCCACATCGGTCTGTTGGATATGTTTTTCTTGTTCTCCAATTTGCAGGACCTATTGTCTTGCTGCTGGATGCCGGTGCGGGAATGACTATGGTCCCTATGCTGACCAGCCGTTCTGTTACACTGATTCTATGCAGTTCACTGACCATAGCCGCAGGTACACTTTTCGTCGCTGCCCGACTGCGGACAAAGATCAACGCTTGCTATCTGCTTGCATACCAGAATGTACAAGGATTTCAGCGCAAAAACAGTATGGTTCATAGCAGAAATTGTCTTGTGCGAAATCCATACTCTTTCCTTGAGTGGAAGCGTGTTACCAGAAATAAGGCACTGCTATTTTTCTCAAACATCAAAAATATCATAACGGTATTGCTGCTGACAGGCTTGCTGTCCAAAAAACTTCTGGGGGCTGAGCTTCTTGTCCCGTATCAGATCGAGATTCTTTTGCTGGTGTCCTGCGCAGCCGTCAATACAGTGTCCAGTACAGCGTATTCAAGCGATGGGAATCGTACATTTTATGCGTTCCTTCCGATTTCTTCCCAGAAGATGTTCTATTGGAAAACGCTTCATGGTTTTCTATGGGGAGAGGTGACGATCTTGCTGTTCTGGGCCGCTACCCTCATATTCAGAAAGATCTCACTCCCAGATGCAATTCTGTTATTGCTGTATGGAACGATCATAAACTATGTATGTGTCTGGCTCGGCGTTCTGTTTGACTTCAAAATGCCCCGAACCGCCAATAGCACAAATGAGCTGTTACACGGAAATCTCAGCAAGTTTTATGTTTTGATTGCGGTTTTGGTTTTGACGGTGATCGAGATTAATCTATGGCAAAAATATTGTACGGGGATCTCCCTGATACTCTTTGTTACTCTGTGCGGGGTCGTTCTTATTTTTCTTGAGATCGCTTATTCGTGCCGTACAGGAGGTGAACTGAATGATAGAAGTGATTGAGCTCGGGAAATCCTATTCTCGCAGAAAGATTTTAGAAAAGGTTTCTTTCTCGCTGACGGATTCCTGTATTTACGCTCTGGTTGGCAGAAATGGAACTGGTAAAACGACGCTGCTGACATCTATGGTCGAGGCATCTTTCAAGGATTTCGGTATTGTAAAAATTGATGGAATTCCTCATCACCAAATGCAGGCAAGAGAGCATTTATTTTATGTGCCGGATGATAAAGGAATGTTTTTGAACCTCACCGGTGAAGAATACCTGAAATTTATTGTAAAGCTTTATCATCGGACAGAAGACAATATTCTCCCCCAGATAGAGGAATTATCGCAAGCTCTTCATATGGAGGATAGCTTACATGACTATATTGCAAACTATTCCCTTGGAATGAAGCAGAAAATTTATATGATGGCGGCATTCCTATCAGGTGCGAAGAATTTGATTTTGGATGAACCCTTTAATGGACTGGATCCAGAAAGCACAGCCGTATTAAAAAGACTGCTGACGGAGTACCGAGATCGGGGAAGTATGATTTTATTTTCAATTCACAATCTGGATCTTGTGTCAAACTTTTGTGATCGGATTATTTTCCTCGACAAGAATAGAAAAATCTCCATGACAGATAACGCCAAAAACTTTGAAGAACTGGAAAAGCTCTTTTTTGAAAAGTGTGTAGAGTAAAATAGAGGAGCACAGAATGTCGCTACAATGCAAATTAAAAGCGCTTGCCGATCCTATACGAGCAGAGATACTCTGTATGCTCAAAAACGGCAGAATGTCTGCGGGAGAAATTTGCAATCATTTTCCCGTTACGGACGCATCTGTTTCCAGGCATTTAGCTGTCTTAAACTCAGCAAACCTTCTCCAACGGACAAGGCAAGGTAATCATATCTTTTACCAATTAAATACATCGTCTTTGGATGAAATTATAGGCTGGCTCGAAGATGTACTCCATAGCACTTCATATGAATCAAAGAATACTGATATTTGAAAAGGCGTAGGGAAAATTCGGTGGACTTAACCAAATCGCCCTAATAGATCCTGATTCGATATCAGCCAAAGATTACAGGAGAACTAAGCCAACAACGCAGTTGTTGTTCGAAGGGGTTTGGGGATGTTGCCCCAACAAGCATTTTGCGCAGCTGACGAATAGGCAGATGTGCAAAATTCAGTAAACCTGTACAGGTTTGCATTGCTTGCCAATTTGTGAGAAACCATCTGCATGAGAATTCGCTTCCAAGTTAATACCAAGTTGTTTCCGGTTACTTCGCCGCAAGTTGCGGCAAAGTAAATGGGTAGAGGGCTTCCGTTTTTTCGGAGGCCCTCTTTTTTATGCCTGCTCATCCACTCAGCTATTCAAATAGCTTTATCCCAATCGAGTATAAAGTGGAACTACAAAATTATTTCCAACTTGGGAATTTATTAAAACGGTTCAGTTATTGGCAAGCAATGCAAAGTGGTACCACTTTGCTAATTTACAGAAATCTTGCGTTGCACATTTTTGTAAATTGCTTGTTGGGGAAGCATCCCAATCCCCTTGAACGACACCTTATGGTGTCGGCTACGCAATCGTTTCGATTGCTTTTTCTAAAGCAGAACATGAATTTTCCCGACAAGTTGTCAGGAAATATAAACGAATTTTAGCTTACGGCCGCTTTCTCAGAAATTAAAATACTTGCCAAATCCTTCCGTATCGTGTAGAATAAAGTCAAAATTGAATAGTTTAATTTTCAAACATATTGTGGGTACCATCCCGCTTGGCTCTGATCGTAAATCAGAGTATTTGCTTTTACCATTTGAGTATAAGGCTGTTACATAACACATCTGCTGCGTTTGCAAGACAGGTGCGTTTTGTGGCAGCCTTTTTTTGCTGCCTTCCTTCAAAAAATGAAAGTGAGGAAGTAAATATGAATGAACAAAAAGATTTGAACTTTGATGTTTCAAAAGAAGGACTGGATGCACTTTCAGACAAATTCGTACTGCCTGAGTGGTTTCAGTACATGACCGAAGAAGAATGGGATACCTGGATGACTCAGCAGAAATTTCCTGACAATATGGAGGAACTGCAAGCCTGGCTGGATTCTCTGGAACCTCCTTATGATGTTGCAGAATGGATGCACCAGATGAAGCAGGACGATTCGGGAAAAGTCTATGTCCAGTCTGAACTCTACTGTAAAATCGACTGCACAACCGAAAACCAAAGAAATGTTTCCTACACAGTTGACGAGAATGGAGCTCTGCACAGCTGGAATATTTCTGCTTATCAGATTCCTGAGCTGTGCATTACGGAAGAAATTGCCGGAACGGTTTACACAGTCACTGGCAGCTTCGAGGGAACACAAAATTTGCTGCGTAAGTTGGAACGAATTTCTGCGAAGCAGATGGCGGAAGAGTGGGAGGCACAAGCATGACAAACGAGAAAAGTTATGTTAATATCATAGCAACCAACCCTGTACTGGCAGTTGCTCCCCAAAAGGAGGAAACGGAAATGTTTGGAGCAACCGATAAAATTACAGCCCTGTATTGCAGACTTTCCCAGGAAGATGAGAGGGCCGGCGAATCCCTCTCCATTGAGAATCAAAAAAGCATCCTGCTTTCGTATGCCCGAGATCACCACATGACGAACCCGGTGTTCTTTGTGGACGACGGCTATTCCGGCACCAACTTTGAGCGCCCCGGCTTTCAGGAGATGCTGACCCAGATCGAGGCGGGCCAGGTAGCCAACTGCATCGTCAAGGATCTGTCCCGCCTGGGCCGAAACTCCGCCATGACGGGCCTTTACACCACCTTAACCTTTCCTAAGTATGGAACCCGTTTTATCGCTATCAACGATAACTTTGACAGCGCAGATCCCAACAGCGTGAACAACGATTTTGCCGGGATTAAGAACTGGTTCAACGAGTTTTACGCCCGTGACACCAGCCGCAAGATCCGTGCTGTTCAGAAGTCCAAAGGCGAAAAAGGTATCCCTCTGACAGTCAATGTTCCCTATGGCTATGTGAAAGATCCCAATGACCCTCACCACTGGATCATCGACCCGGAAGCCGCACTTGTGGTGAAGAATATCTTCACTATGTGCATGGAGGGCCGTGGCCCGTCTCAGATTGCAAATCAACTGCGAGCGGATCAGGTGCTTACTCCCACCGCTTACAAGAAGCAGCAGGGCCGTGAAACACCTCATCCCCTGCCGGAAAATCCCTACAAATGGTCTGACAGTTCTGTGGTCAACATCCTGGAACGCCGGGAGTACACCGGCTGCACGGTGAATTTCAAGACCTTCACCAATTCCATCTGGGACAAAAAGCAAAGGGAAAATCCGCTGGAAAATCAAGCCGTGTTCCCAGACACCCATGAGCACATCATTGAGGACGATGTGTTTGAAAAGGTGCAGGAGATCCGGCAGCAGCGTCACCGCATGACCCGCAGCGGAAGAACCAGTATGTTTTCCGGTCTGGTGTTCTGCGCCGACTGCGGCGCAAAGATGTATTACGGTGCCACCAACAATTACAAGCCGCAGAATGCATTCTTCGACTGCTCCCTGCACTGGAAGGATAAGGAAAAGTGTGGTACCCACTATATCCGGGAATCTGTTCTGGAGCGCCTGGTGCTGCACCACATCCAGATGGTGACCGAATATATCCTGCACCATAGGGACTACTTCGTGTCCGCCATGGGTCAGCAAATGCGGCTGGAGAGCACTGAAAAGATCCAGATTAGTCGGAAGAAGCTGGAACGCAGCCAGAAGCGCATCACAGAGCTAAAACGGCTGTTCATCAAAATATATGAGGATAATGCAGCTGGACGGCTCAGCGATGACCGTTTTGATATGATGAGTCAGAGCTACGAAGCGGAGCAGAAACAGCTGGAAGAAGAGGCACAGACCTTACAGCAGGAAATTGAAGTACAGGAACGACAGCATGAGAACATTGAGCTCTTCATCCAGAAGGCTGATAAGTATGTGGGCATCGAGAAGCTGACGCCTTACGCCTTGCGAGAGCTGATCCAGGGAATCTATGTGGAAGCCCCGGACAAGTCCTCCGGCAAGCGCAGACAAAGCATCCACATTAAGTATGATGGTATCGGATTCATCCCTCTGGACGAGCTTATAAACGGAAAAACGGCGTGACCGAAGTCACGCCGTTCTCTGAGAACCACAGGTTCTCGCATTTTTTGAATTTTACTGTTTTACGACCACCGAGCAATGTCGTGTCCCTCTTTTTGAAACAGGAAACCGTTTTGAGGACGTTCAGCAGATAAGGTAGAATAAGTTTCGCAAAAACAAAAAGAGACATGGCTTGCAGATCTCTGGTAGAATGAAGTCGCGACACACCATTCGAAAGGAGACAGCAAACCATGTCGGAAAAGATTGTACAGCTAAACGAAGAAGTTATCAAGGGCCAACTCAAGGAACTTGTGCGTGGAAGTGTAGAAGAAACGCTCAACGAGCTGTTGGAGGCCGAAGCAGAGAAGTTGACCCAAGCGGCACGGTACGCTCTAATGCTCCAGCAGTTTCATTTAGTAAGGGAAGAATACAGTGAACAGGAGACTGAAGCACTGATCCAAGTTGTGTAATCCGTTATTGCCGCATTCCGGCAAAGAACATCGTGGAAATCAGATGACCATATAAAATAAAAACAGAGCCTGCTGATCCCCTTTGTTGGGGAAAAGCAGGCTCTGTGCGTCAAGTGTCAACTTATTGCTTCACATCATTTTCAGTTGTACCACATTGATGGTCACAGTTTGATTCGGTCATGTAGAATAAGTTTCGCAAAAACAAAAAGCGACATGGTTTGCAGATCTCTGGTAGAATGAAGTCGCGACACCACCATTCGAAAGGAGATAGCAAACCATGTCGGAAAAGATTGTACAGCTAAACGAGGAAGTAATCAAGGGGCAGCTCAAGGAACTTGTACGCGGAAGCGTAGAGGAAACCCTCAACGAACTGCTGGAGGCCGAGGCGGAGAAGCTAACCCAGGCGGCCCGGTACGAGCGTAACGAGCAGCGCCAGGGCTACCGCAGCGGCCACTACAACCGTAACCTTACCACCACTTCCGGGAATGTCACTCTCAAGGTACCTAAGCTCAAAGGAATATCCTTTGAAACTGCCATCATTGAACGGTATCGCCGCCGGGAGAGCAGTGTGGAAGAGGCTCTTATTGAAATGTACCTGGCAGGTGTATCCGTCCGGCGTGTGGAGGACATCACCGAGGCCCTGTGGGGCAGCAAGGTCTCTCCCTCCACCATCAGTGAGCTGAATAAGAAAGCGTATGTCCACATTGAAGATTGGCGGAACCGTCCTCTGCAAGGTGGGCGGTATCCGTATGTCTATGTGGATGGGATTTATCTGCGCCGCAACTGGGGCGGAGAATTTGAAAATGTAGCCATTCTTGTGGCAATTGCAGTCAATGAGGACGGATATCGTGAGGTTCTGGGCGCCGCTGAGGGTATGAAGGAGGATAAGGCCAGCTGGGTCAGCTTCTTTCAATGGCTCCGCGGGCGTGGCCTGGACGGAGTGAAACTCATTGTTGGCGACAAGTGTCTTGGTATGTTGGAAGCCGTGGGAGAGGTGTTTCCTGAGGCCAAATACCAACGGTGTACCGTCCACTTTTACCGCAATGTATTCTCAGTCACGCCTCGCTCCAAAGTGAAACTGGTGGCTAAGATGCTCAAGGCGATCCATGCTCAAGAGAGCAAGAAAGCTGCCCGTGAAAAAGCTAAGGCCGTAGTGGAGGAACTGCGCTCTATGAAACTGAAGGAGGCCGCTAAGAAGGTGGAGAGTGGCATTGAAGAAACCCTGACTTATTGCGATTTTCCCAGCGAACACTGGACCCGTATTCGTACCAACAACGTGATTGAGAGGCTAAACAGGGAGATCCGCCGCCGCACCCGTGTTGTTGGCAGCTTCCCGGACGGCAACTCTGCTCTCATGCTGGTCTGTGCCCGGCTCCGCCATGTGGCCGGCACACAGTGGGGCAACAAGAAATACATGAACATGAAGCATCTGGAGGCTGCCGTTGAGGATACCTCCATTGCTGGCTGACTTCATTTACAACAGAGGCTGCGAACTAAAGTGCGAAAAATTCTTGACACGACCCGACCTTTGATTCTGATAGTCGAATTTCCACTGCTAAAATCCACATTTGCCGCTACTACCTTAAAAAAACCGCAGCCACCCCAGACTGGGGTGGCTGCGGTTTTTGTGTGGGGTAGATTCAGTATTGGATCTTGGACAAGTCCCCAAAAGCTGTGCCGGCACCTCTTTGTGAAAATCTGATCTAAATATACTTAGAACGTACCATCCATATTACCTTTTGAGTAGTTGCGATTTTTGCTACTATTGTGTCCCTGAATGATTCGCTTCAACCAACTACTGATTTTTAAGAATCTACACATTTTAAAATGCGGACAATAGTTCTAAGATATCAGGATTTTGTTTTGTTTCAGCTATGTCAAAAACACTATTACCTTCGCTGTTTGTGCTGGACAAATCAGCTCCAGCTTCAAGTAATAGCTGCACGCAGGGAACACGGTCACGCATAACTGCGAACATTAGCGCAGTTGTTCCATCTTCACTTTTGGAATTAACATCTGCGCCAGATTCAATAAGGTATTTTGTGATGTGTGCACTAGACATTGCCGCAATGGAGATGATTGGCAAATCTCCATCAGTATCTCTTTGATTTACATCAGCGCCATAAGCTACCATAAGTTTTACCGCATCAAGGTAACCAAGAGAAACTGCAGAGGATAATGCTTCATATGAGATTTTATTTCCGTTTTTTAATAAAAATTGCAAAATATCTGTGCGATTGAGCTGAACGGCATTTAAGAGCATTTCATTATCGTGCTTTGAGAGTCCTGCCTGAGAACACCGCTCTAAGAGACTGAGGCAAGGGAAACTATCCTTCCATATGGTTTCTTTCTCAGAATCAGTGATAGACGAAAAATCTATATGGTCCCAAATTGCCTCGCCCATTTCATATTCACCTTTTTGAACAGCAATTCCAAAAGATGATATTATTACTTGGTTGCAAATCGGAGAACCTCTTTCAACTAAAAGTTCAAAGAGTTGAATATTTCCACTCATGGCGGCAAGATCCAAATACGAGAAACTCTCTCCTTGGGGTGAAGCAAAACTGACAGTAATAGCATTATCCAGTAGATACTCAGATGTTTGGTATTGCCCTGCGCTTACTGCAGAATAAAGAGCACTTGTTATCGATAAATCACCCTCTGAAAATATAGATTTATTCTCAAGAAGCCAAGAAAGAGTGCTAATATTACCATACTGAGCTGCAATGTCCAGAGGAGCTAAGTCCCAATCATTATATGATAATCCAATGTCAAAACAATGCGCTAATGCATCTTTATTGCAGAAAGCAACTAAACTATACCCGAGCATTCGTTTCTGTTCGGCAGACAAATTTGCGATATCTTTGGATTCGGCGCAAATTAAATACGGACTGTTTCCTTTAATGGCTTCTACGATCAATGGAGGCAATACATTGTTTATATTCGTTGGTGAGCAGTTGTTTACAATGAGCTGGACTAAATCAAGATGTTCATATCCTTGGCCATTTACTCCTTGTACTACCTCTTCTAATGTATGTTGGGATACAGTTGCTCCATTATCAATCAGGAATTCTGCGGTAGAGTAATACCCCTCTTTGGCTGCCATATCTAAAGCAGTATCCCCATTATTGTTCACATGGTTTATATCAATGCCATGCTCAAGATATTGCCGACACAATTCCACGCCGTCTGGGCGAAGTGCAGCAGAAAAAAGCAAAGTATCTCCTTGACTATCGCAAAACGTGAGGTCGGTGCCTGCCTCGATGAGGTAGTTTGGGATTGCTTCATTAAAACATTCATCATATGCATATTGTATCGGACGCATTTTCCGAGACAGTAGGTTGCTACTTTGCTCTTCGTTCAAGTTTGCACCGCTGTCAACCTCTTCTTTTACCCATTCGAGTGACCCAAAATCAATAGCTGCAAATAACGGCGTTGGAGTTGTTGCGTGTTCGATGTAATCACCCCCTTTCTCTAAAAGCACGCTACAACCGCAAGTGATAAAAGCAAGAACGATCACCTGCGTGATAACGATAACGCGTAGTTTCATGCTTTATTTCCCCCAGGTAAATTTTACTTTATAGTACCATCCACTAGAGCCTGCGGAAGAATAATAGACCTTGGTAGTCGAGTGAATAGTAAAATTGCTGTTATCAAATCTACCACCACTTCCCGTTCCTGCTTTAGTAGAGGAAATACCATTTTTGAAGCGAGTTGCCATTGTTCCGCTCCCGTTAGCATCTGCTGGGAAATAAATATAACCATTTAAGGTTAAATCTTCAGCAGGAATATGCCCGATGCTCGGTCTAAAACCATTGAGCCACCAATGCCGTTGAAGCGGCCGGCTAAAGATTAATTTGCCGCTGCTTACAGGCCCATCATAAACCTTATAAGACATTAAAAGCATATCTTCTTCATCGACAACCCAATAGTGACCAATGGCATCTTCAATACAAATCCCTGCACTCTCAAAATAGCCTGTGTTTTTGGTGCTATTTTGGGGGAGACGATAGTAGACACCAATTTCTGCACCGACGCCCATATTGAGATAGAATCCCTTCCAACCTTCGATCATCCAATCCATACCATTGTAGTTGAAGCGAGATTCAAAATACCGATAATCTGTAAGTTGGAATACGAAGTCATAAACGTCGTTATATCCGAATGGTTTCTGGGCAACAAATTCGTCATTTGGTGTGTACCAGATACCCTCATCCTCATTCCATTTAAAGAAGAAGGGAAAACCTGGGAGTGCTTCAATCGGATTTGCAGGAGCATCGATGGGAAGGTTAAGTTTGAGCCAAGTGGAATACCCTACTTTTCCTCGGTTTTCGCCAGTATTTCCACCAGGCAAATACTTATCTTTATAGGCGTTTACAGCAATTTCAGTTTTGGGCCCAAAGCTGCCATCCACATCCAACCGCTCAAATCCCAGAGAAGAGGCGTACCTATTGAGGGCAGTTTGGAGCGCCTTTATATCAGAGGAATGCCAACGTATGCCCTTATACAGCACCGTACCGTTGCGGAATTTGCCAAGCGGATCAATATAGATTAGGGGGCTATTTTCAACATACAGATACTGCACCAACTGCATCGGGTTATCCACGTACTCCTTGATACTGTACTGGCTCGGATCAAGGATGGGGTCCATAGCGGTAAAGTGACGATTCTCCGCGTCATAGAACCGTGCCTTGGCATAGTACTGGTTCAGCACCGCATCGAAGTCGTGGGTCGCATACCGCTTCACCAGATCCAGTTCCCGCTGGCCGCACTTGAGGACGGCGTTGTGGGTGATCTCGCCCCACTCATTGTAGTGGGTCCAGCTCTCCACCTTGCCGGTCAGGGGACTGGTGAGGTAGTCGGCGGTGCCCAGATAATCCATGTGGTAGTACAGCCGGATCTGGTTCCCATTTTCGATGAGCTTGCTGGAACCGTTCTCTACGCCTGTGATGTTCACGCTCAGGCGGTCATTGCCGTAGACATAGCGGTAGGTGAGGCCGTTGACCTCCTGCTCCATCAGAGGCTCGTGGGTCTCAGTGGTGTAGTCCACCACGAACTCCTTCACCACGGTGGAGGTCTTTTTCACGTCGCTGCCGGTGGGCTTGTCGCTGGGCTTCTTACCGCTGTCGTCCTTCTTCGGGGCGGCCAGCAGCATGATACCAGAATCGGCGGAATCGGCGGGCGCTTCGTCCAGCACGGCGTCTGTCTCCGTAGTGCTGTCATCAGAGGGAGCCGGAACCTCGGGGCTGTCAACAGAATCGCTGGCGGTCTCAGGTTCTTCGGCGACAGAATCAACGGCCTCGGCCAGCACATCATGGTAGCCATAGCTGTTCTTCGCGATCACCCAGGTCTGCTCCACCAAGGCGCCCAGTCCGTTATAGAGATAGGAGCTGCTTTCGGCGTTGGCGTTGACGCCCTTGACCATCTTATTGGTCTCGTCGTAGGTGTACGTCCCAATGCTGGTGACCTTCTTGTTTTTGCCGTACTGCTCCTGGATCAGGTTGCCCCTCTTGTCATAGGTGAAGGTAGTGTGGGTCTTCCAACCGTCGCTGGACTTCTCCGTGATCTGATTCAGATTGTTGAGCTTGTAGTCCGTGGTGACGTTATTGGAGTTGGTTTCCCAGGTGAGGTTGCCCAAGCTGTCATACTGATAGGTGCGGCTGGCATTTCCATAGTTTTCCTTGGCATTGGTCACCCGGTGCAGCGCATCATAGGTATAGAAGTTCTCTACCGTGGCCTCGCCGGTGCCATTGCCCCGCATATACTCATAGGTCATGTTGCCGCAGTCATCATATTTGTAGACATGCTTCTGCTGCTTCATGTCCTTGCCGCTGGGATCGGTGTCTTCCACCTTCAGCAGCTGGCCGATGGAATCGTAGTGGTAGTCCTCCACCCAGCCGTGAGGATACTCCATCTTCACCGTGCGGCCCATGCCGTCGTAAGTGTAGGTGGTGGTGCGGCCATCATACTCGTACAGGGTGATCTCCCACTCGTCCACACCGTCCTGAGTATCCACACGATGCAGAGAGGTCTTGACCAGGTTACCCATCAGATCATACTCAAAGAGAGCGGAGTTGCCCAGGGCATCGATGGTCTCGATCACGTTGCCGTTGGCATCCAGAACATAGCTGGTCTTATGGCCGCCCTTATCTGTGCTGGCAACCACCTGGCCTTCGCCATTGTATTCGATGGTCTCACTCTTGCCATCCGGCGTAGTGGTCTTGATGAGCCGGTCCAGAGGATCGTATTCGTAGGTGGTCACGCCGTCCACAGTGGTCTTTTTGACCATGTTGTGGTTACCGTCGTACTCATAGGAGATGGTGTAGCCTTCAGCGTCGGTCTCGGTGGCCACATCGCCGCGATCGGTGTAGGTGTAGGTGGTCACGCCGCCTCTGGGATCGGTGATGGTGAGCACGCGGTCCATCTCATCATAGGTATAGGTGGTGGCGTTGCCCAGAGCGTCGGTCATCTTCACTACACGTCCGCAGTCATCGTAATCATAGTTAGTCTCCGCACCTTCCTCGTTGACAACTTTGATCAGCCGGCCATCGGAATCATAGGTCTTGGAGGAAACGCCGCCCTCGGCATCCTTCTTGCCCACCAGCCGGTCCAGACCATCGTAGGTATAATAAAGTGGTGTTACCGTTGCCATCGGTCTCGGAGATCTTATTGCCATTACCATCATAGGTGAAACTGTGGGTGTAGCCCTCAGCGTCCACATACGAGGTCAACTCATTGCGGGCATTGTAGGTATAGGTGATGCTGTGGCCATCGGCCTGAGTCAGCTTTACAACGTTGCCGTTGGCGTCATACTCAGTGGTCGTTACAGCGCCAACGGGATCGGTCATGGTCAACACACGTCCCAAACCATCATAGGTATAGGTAGTGGTGGCCCCATCTGTGTTGGTCTCAGAGATCAGGTTTCCATCTGCATCGTAGACTACGATGGAGACGCCATTCATGGCATTAATGGTCTTGACCAGATTGCCCACCCGATCATATTCATAGCTGGTTGTGTACCCACGTGCGTTCTTGATGGCAGTCATGCGATTGTTGGCATCGTAGGTGTAGGTGACCACATAGCCCTCTTCGTCCGTTACGGTAAGATTGTTGCCGTTGGCATCATAGGTATAGGCCACCTTGGTGCCGTCCTTGTTGGTCATACCCACCAACTGGCCGGCGGCATCGTAGAAGAAGGTAACTGCATGGCCCATGGGGTCTGTGGTGCTGGAGACCCGATCCATGTTGTCGTACACGTTGCTGGTGGTCAGCCCCATCGGCGTCGTCTCAGAGAGCTGATTCCCGTTTTCGTCATAGGTGTACTGTGTCACATTGCCCAGCGGGTCCGTGGAAGAGATCATATTGCCATCAGCGTCATAGGTATACTTCCGCACGTTCCCGTTCCGGTCGGTCTCCTGGACCAACTGCCCCAGTGCATCGTAAGAGCTGCTGGTAGCATAGTCCAAAGGATCGGTATTCTTGGTCTGGTTCCCCTCATTGTCATACTCGAAGGTCTGCCGGTTGCCATTGGCGTCCGTAGAAGCGACCAGGCGATCCAGTGCGTCATACTCATGCCGCACGACGCCGCCTTCGGCATCGGTAGTCGTAAGAGGATTTCCGTTGGCGTCATAGGTATAAGAGATGCTGTTGCCGCCGGGGGAGGTCACGGTGGACACTTGGCTCAGGGTATTATAGGTATAGGAAGTCGTATGGCCCTCGGCGTCCGTGGCAGTCGCCTGCTGGTTATCCGCCGTATAGGTGTAGGAAGTCACAAACCCCATGGGATCGGTGATGGACAAGACGTTGCCCACTGCATCATAGGTATAGGAAGTGACTCCGCCCATATCGACATGGCGTCACCCCATCCGCCGGACCATCTGCACAGTATGATCCTGCTCGGCCCGTTCTGTCAGGTCGTCGTTCCAGTCCTTGTTCTCCGGGATCAGGCGGCTTGAGGCGATCCCAAACTGCTCCGCGATCTGTTCGGCCAGACGGAGGCTGGCGGTATGACCCGCCTTGTCGTTGTCCAGACAGAGACAGACATCCCGCAGGACGGGGTTGTGTTCCAGCATCCAGAGCACCGGCAGGCTGGAGGTCCCGCAGCAGGCCACGTAGCTGTGCTGCCGCCAGTCCTCTGGGTGGAGCGTGATATAGGAGAGCAGATCGATAGGTCCCTCAAATACATAGAGCCGGTCACTGACACCAGTCCAATGGAAACTGCACCGCGGGTCACTGCCCTCTACATTGATGCGGAAGGTCTTGCCTGTGTCATGGGTGCTTCGCTTGTGGGCATGACGGGCAACGCCGTGTTCATCCTTCCCGACGAACACGGCGTTGTGGTATTTTTCATCTTCGTAAATGAGTCCCGCATGGACGAAGGCGTTCAGCACGTCTCGCTGGATGTGCCGTTTTTTGAGCAGGTAGGCATAGACACGGCGCATGGTGTGGTTGGCAGGCGGCAGTTCAAACTGCTTTCTTTCTACCTCAGCCTGCTTTTCTTCTGGTAAGCAGGCTCCTGCCGCTGATCCGCCCAGCAGGAGCGTGACGGCATCCGGATAGCTGAGGTGGTAAAAGGTCTGGGCGAAGGAGATCGGGCCTCCGCCTTTTTCCGCCGCATGATCGTACCACTCATTGCCCCGGACTGTGATGCTGTGGTCACTGTCCAGCCGCTTCTCATGGCCGGAGGGAAGCAGCTTCTCTCCACGCTGCCGCAGAAACTCCACCAAGTCCACAGAGGCGGCAAGCCGTTTCTGCTCCTCGGTGAAATGGATGTAGGGCATGATTGTTCACCTCCAAAAAAGAAAAGCCGTGGGCTTATGCCCACGGCTCGTTGTTGCTTCAGTCCTCCCGCTGGTAGTGCGGCTGGGGGACATATTTTTCGGTCTGATACTTCTTGTACTTCTCCTGCTGAACTTCAGCGGGAGTTGTGACCTCCAACGCGGACTCATCGTAGAGATCGGTTCATCACAGACTGCATCCAGCAAGATCCGTTCCAGATGCTCATACTCAGAGAATTGATCCAGCGATGCCATCACCAGCGAGTCCCGCACATAGCCGGAGCTGGCTGCCAGCAATTCCTGATCCATATAGAATCCGTGATGCTCCACGAAAAAGGTCATCATCATAACCAGCGTCCGTGTGTTGCCCTCCCGGAACGGATGTACCTGCCAGATCTTCGGGAAGCAGGCCGTCAGATGGCGGACAAACTCCTGTCTGGAGAACTGCGGCCAGTCCTGTGACAGAAGTTCCTGGAATGCATTCTCCAGATCCCGGGGGATATCCTCATCATTGCTGTACCATACGCTTCGGCCAGCCAGCAGTTTTTCCCGCTTCTCAATATTAATGATCCGGTACTTTCCAGCCCAGTCATAAATATCTCCAAACAGAAACCGATGGATCTCACACAAGCCTGCAGGGGTGAAATCAGAGAACCCACGCTCATAGAGTAGCATCATATTGGCGCGGGACTGTTCAGCCTCTACCAGATCCAGCACCTTTTCATCCCGGATGTCCAGCTTGTTTTTCAGGACCGGGGTATCCGTATATAAATAGGGATCAGCCATGGCGCTGTACCTGCTCTGCCATTTTCCGGTGCGAGGCCAGCAGTGCGGATTTCATCTGCTCACCGCTCAACTCACCTCTGGCCCAACTGCGCGAAAGCATCCGGGCATAGTTGGATACAGGGACACCCTCAATCGCATTGATGGCATCCGCCGTTTTTACCGCAGCGATCCGCCGGCTGATTTGTTTGCTCGTCATTGTGAGATCACCTCTTGATCCAGTATAGCATGATGTATGAAAAAAGGGAAGTGGGATCTATTTGGCACCATCAACTCATACGGATCTCCTGATCTTCATGGTCATCCGGCTTATGACCCATGGCGATCTTCTTCTCTCGGATACGCTGGCGGAGTTTGCTGTCTGTGAACCGAATCGAGGCAATGGAGCCGCTGGTCGACTGCTCCTGAAAGATCCTGCTCATGTGGTGCAGGAGCCGGGTAGCTGCCGACAGCACAGAGGGGCTGCGGAGATGCTTCATCCATTCCAGCGTTGCGCGGGCAGCCTCATTTCCTTGCGCCGCGGACTGCTCCAGCCAGCGGACAGCGGCCTCATGATCGGGCGGCGCCTGCCTTCCCGGCAGGTATAGTTTTCCCAATGCATACTGGGCATAGCCTGGTGCATGCGATACATAGAATGATCCCCTGCTCAGAAAACTGTCCCACCGGGGAGGCGACAATTCGGCAGTTCCTGTACAGGTGTGTCCCCCATTTGTTTTCACTTTTGAACCCTCCATTCTGAAATCGTTAGAAAATAAAAAAGAGCCGTATCCTGCTAATTGCAAGATACGGCTCTCTATGATATGTGAGGGATCAGCTCAACTGCTGTCCCTGATCCAGTTCGTGATTCAGTCTCTCCTGGAGATTCGGGACGGTGTACTCGATTTTTTCTCTGGCTGCCTGAGTTGCTTTGAGTTGTTCCTCCTGTAGCTCCGGTCCATTTTCTAAAAAATAATCGATGCCCCGATAGAGCTCGGTTAGTTCCTCCGGCGAAAAGAGCTGGGCTTTGGAAATAAGTCCGGAGCGGACAGCAAAGTCCTGCTTTGCCGCAGTAAAGTCATCCTCATAATAGTGCCCGTAGCATACCCCGGTGCGATAGTAGTCCCAGATCCAAGTGACAAACTGGTAGCCAGAGCCTTGTTCTCGCTCCCGACCAGCCAGCAATGCGCCGCCGAAATCGGCCAGTAGATGGAACTCTTCACTTAGGCCGCTGACGCTCAGAAGATCAGAGGTTTGGACGGCCTCCACATAGTCCCAGACCTCATCGGCAGTCTGGGCAACTTCGTGGTACAAGTCGCCAGCTTCATCATTTCCGCTCATCTCTGGCAAGAGGAAAACCTCGTTTTTCGGAGAAACGAAAAGGACAGGCTGACCGTGGAGGAAAACCTCTAGTCGCTTATCCTGATTAATCTTCGAGTCGATTTCCTGCTTTCGAAGACATCTTGCGAGTTCGGCAAAAAATTCATTTGTCATAAGCTGTTACCTTCCTTTTGGTTCTGAAAATAATAAAGCCGGGACCATCGAGTGGAATCCCGGCATGAAAAGTGCTTGGTATCATTTTGTGATACCAAGCACTTTATCTTATGAAACTGTTTTGCTTTATGGAGAGCTGTGCCCTTTTTGAAATTCTATTGTTCAAAAAGGGCACAGCGGCTTATTCCGTTCAGATCCGAGCGATGCAGGGTTCGAGTCTCCGCAGTTGCTTCGAAACCGCCAAAAATATCTTTTGTTTCAAAGAAGAAAATCGAACATTAAAAAGCCCGGAAACACTTGATGCCGTAGGCGTTCAGCCTACGGCATCTAGAGTGTTGCGATAATATGGTGACCCAGCGGAGATTCGAACTCCGGACACCCTGCTTAAAAGGCAGGTGCTCTGCCGACTGAGCTACTGGGTCATATAAAATTGGCAGGGATGGCTGGACTCGAACCAGCGAGTGAGGGAGTCAAAGTCCCTTGCCTTACCACTTGGCTACACCCCTGTGTGTGGCTGGATTCTGAGTCACAGTGGAGAAAAAAGCGCGGGCCGGAGCCGAAGCTCCGGCCCGAACGCCTTCGTATGGGGTGGGTAAAGGGACTCGAACCCTCGACACCCGGAACCACAATCCGGTGCTCTAACCAACTGAGCTACACCCACCATGGACTATGACGGGGAGAAACCGCATAAAAGCCAAATAAGATTGGCACGCCTGAAGGGACTCGAACCCCTGACCCACTGCTTAGAAGGCAGTTGCTCTATCCACCTGAGCTACAGGCGCTTATGGAGCGGGTGATGGGAATCGAACCCACGCGACCAGCTTGGAAGGCTGGGATTCTACCATTGAACTACACCCGCATGGACGATGTGTTCTCTCACGTCAGCCATGAAATAATACCATAGGATTTATGCCTTTGTCAATGGCTTTTTTGAAATTTTATAAAAAAGTTATGGACAGGGGAGAGGTTAACTCTCGCCCTGTCCGGAGGTGCGCTCTTTGCGAACCAGAATCTGCTGAATACGGTGGTCCTTTACGCGCTCTACCCGAAGCTCCAGACCATAGAAATGGACCACTGGGGTGCTGCCGTCTTGAGGAATGGTGCGCAGTCTGCTGAGTACCATTCCTCCAACGGTATCATAATCTTCGTCTTGAGGAAGATCTAATTCGAGCGCTTTGGCCAGATCTTCTACGTTCAGACCGCCGTTTACCCGCCAGAGGTCTGGCTCCAGCTGTTCTAACTCCTGGGGTTGAGCAGGATCGAATTCATCATAGATATTACCTACGATTTCCTCCAAGAGGTCCTCCACCGTAATGACACCGGCCAATTCGCCGTATTCGTCTATGACAACGGCTAGATGAACCTTTTTCAGCTGCATATCCCGCAGCAAATCATCGGCGGGAAGACTTTCAGGGATCAGGTAGGCGGGGCGCATAAGCGAGGAAATGGATTTTCCATCCTGGGCGGCCCAGGAAAGAAGAAATTCTTTTGCGTTTAGTACGCCTAGAATTTGATTTTCATTAGAACCGTAGACAGGCAAACGGGACAGTCCGCTGGTGCGGATCACATCCAGTACTTGCTGAGCGGTGGCGTCAACGGGAAGCGCCACTACATCGGCTGCCCGGGTCATGACATCGCCCACCCGCTGGTCAGAGAATTCAAAGACGTTATGGAGCAGTTCCTTCTCATCTGCGTCAATAGTACCGTTTTCGTTGCCCAGGTCGATCATCATACGGATCTCATCCTCGGTAACCTGCTCCTCTTCCACATCGGTGCGCATACCTAGCAGACGCAGTACGCCGTTAGTGGACAGAGACAACAGATGGACGACAGGCCGGACGATAACAGACAGAGTGGATACCAGTCGGCAGGACAGACGAGCCATCTCCATGGGACGCTGCATGGCAACGCGTTTGGGTACCAACTCACCAAAGATCAAGGTGAAGTAAGAGAGGATCAGGGTGATCAGGATCACAGAGAGGGTATCCACGGCCGAGCGGGGAAGTGCGGTGACGCCGAGATCCACACAGATCCAGTGGACGATGTACTCCGAGAAGCTGTCAGCGGCAAAAGCAGAGCCAAGAAAGCCAGCCAGAGTAATGCCGATTTGGATGGTGGAGAGAAATCCGGCAGGCTCCTCCACCATACGCAGCAGCTTCGGGGCCAATTTATCTCCCTCTTCCTCCAGTTTACGGAGCTTGTTGGCACTGAGCGAGATTACCGCAATTTCTGTGGCGGCGAAAAAGGCATTGATAAGAATTAAGACGATTTGAATCAGAATTTGAAATGCAATAAGCGGCACAGTTTGTTCCTCCCAATTAAGTTCAGAAGGAAAAAAGAGCGTAAAAAAGCACGGCCTGCCTGGATGACCAGAGCAGACTATGCTCTTTAAAACGAATATGATAATGATCCGCAGTGGCTTGATCGCTGTCGGAATCCATGGTTCGTTTGGCTCCTTTTCCTTACGTTTGCAGGCACAGATGGCCTGTTAGGCAGGAGGATACCAAAAGGGATTCCCACCGTCAAGGGCTTATGACGATCCTTAACGGCTTATTTACAGCGCAAAGGGATTTCTTAACAGGTGATCAAAGGGCTGCGTCACAGAAGCCGCAGCAATCCACGCCGCCGATCTTTTTGATCAGGGGGGGCAGATAGGTTTCCGTCTGGGTAATGCAGCGGGGATTGTGGCAGATGGGCTTGGTGCCGATCTCCACCGGAGCGGGATGGTCATTTCGGGGCTGAAGGGCCAGGTGCTCCAGCAGAGCCATGCGGGCGAACATACCAAACCGGGCTTGCTGGAAATAAACCGCACGGGGATCGTCATCCACGTCCAGGGTGATCTCATCTACCCGGGGCAGGGGGTGCATGACCAGCATGTCGGGCTTGGCACGCTCCAGCTTACGGCGGGTGAGGATGTAGATGCCCTTGTTCCGCTCATACTCCAGGGGGTCCACAAAGCGCTCTTTCTGGATGCGGGTCATGTACAGCACGTCCAGCTGAGGGATAACGGGCTCCAAACCGGTGACCTCGGTGTACCACATGTTATGCTCCCGCATAAATACACGCATGTACTCAGGAACTGCCAGCTCCCGGGGGGAGATGAGGAAGAACTTGATGTCATTGAACTTGGCCATGGCCTTGATGAGGGAGTGGACGGTGCGGCCGTTCTTCAGATCGCCGCACAGGCCGATACACAGCCCGTCCACCTTGCCCCGCAGGCGGGTGATGGTGGTGAGGTCTGCCATGGTCTGGGTGGGGTGCATGTGGCCGCCGTCACCGGCATTGACCACGGGTACCGCGGAATAGAGGGAAGCCGCCTTGGCCGAACCCTCCCAGGGAGTACGCATAACCACAACATCAGCATAGTTGGATACCATTTTGATGGTGTCCTTCAGGGTCTCGCCCTTGGCCACGGAGGAAGAATTGGGGTCTGCAAAGCCGAACACCGATCCACCCAGCCGCAGCATGGCGGTTTGGAAGGAGAAGTTGGTGCGGGTGGAGGGTTCATAAAACAGATTGCAGGATACTTTGCCGCGACAAACGTCAATAAATTTCTCCGGTGCATCAATGATCTGGCTAGCCCGGGCATAGAGCTGTTCCCATTCCTCCCGGGACATATCACCAAAGTCGATCAGATTTCGCATTGCGGCCCCTTCCTTTCTCTTTGTCCGTATTCGAGTTATTATATCACAAAGTGCAGCTTTCCTTCAAGCGTAAGCCCAAGATTTCCTGCCGCTAAAACGCATGATTTTTTCTCTCTCCGGCATGCTAACTCTGTTGGTTTGGCTGTAGAGCACGGTGAAGACTGCTGTTTGGTGGGAGGAGAACCAATATGGAGTATTTCTGGTATTTTGTGTTATATAGCGCGCTGGGATTCCTGTTGGAAGTGGGGTATGCCTGGTGTACTGGAGGCCGCCGGGACCGGAAGCGTACCTTGGTACTGCCTTTGTGCCCGGTGTACGGACTGGGGGCGCTGGTGGTGTTGGCATTGCCCGAGGAGATTTTGACGCATCCGCTGCTGCTGATGGTGCTGGGCGGAACAGCGGCTACAGGTGTGGAGTATATCACCGCAGTTTTCTATGAAAAAGTGTTGGGTGTCTCCTTTTGGGATTACCGGGAGCTGCGCTGGAATCTGCACGGACGGGTGTGTTTATCCTTCGCGCTGGCCTGGTCCGCCCTGCTGCCAGCGGCGGTTTACTGGGTGCATCCGGCTGTCTCAGGCTGGGTGGAGGCCGTTCCGCTCCCTGTGACGGCGGCGGCGGTAGTGGCGGTGGGAATGGATCTGTTGATATCCGCTCTGCTGCTGCGCCGTACAGGAAAACGGGAATGCCTGCAATGGTACCGGAGAGAAAGCCGCAAGGCCTTTCTTGACACCTCTGGATAAGAGGTATATAATGCCTCTGAAAGAGAGGTGTTGTTATGAAGCTAGATAAGCAGCTGGCCAAAGGAAGCCATGAGCTGATCCTTCTGAAATTGCTCAGCCGTCAAGACATGTATGGGTATCAACTGATTCAACAAATGGCGCTTTTGTCGGAGGACGTATTCTGCATGAGTCAGGGAAGCTTATATCCATTTCTCCATGCCCTGGAGGATAAGGGGCTGATCACCTCCTATACCCAGATGGAGAACGGAAGGGAGCGCCGTTTTTATCATTTGACCCATGCCGGCCAGGGAGCTTTGCGGGAGAAGGAGGATCAATGGGGGATATACACCCGGGCCATGGCCCGAATTTTAGGGGGTGTACAGGAATGAAGCCTTGGGTGGAACACTTTGTTCACGCGTGTGTTGCAGAGATTCCAGACCTTGTGTATGGACGGCGTCTGAGCAGAGAATTGGCCGACCATTTAGAATCGCTGGCTTCTGATCTGGAGAGGCAAGGTTTGTCTTCCGATGAGGCACGCCAACGGGCTCTGGAGCATATGGGAGATCCCGGCGCACTTTCCACGGTCTACCTGGAGCAGTGGAGGCAGCGGATGAACACACCCAGGCACAGAATTCCGCGGGTTTTGTTCCTGATACCTTTCCTTTGTTACGCAGCTGCCATGCTGGGGTTTGGCGTACTCTACATAATCAATACACACAATTTCGGAAAGCCGCATCCGGGATACTGGGGGATCGTATCCGTATTGCTGGCATTGGTGCTTGTAACAGCTCCGGTCATTGCCGGTCTGCCCTGTAGCTGGAATCTGATCAAATACAGCTGCTGGATCTATGCGGCCATGCAGGTACTGCCGATCCTGTGCTGGATGGCGCTGGGTGGACCCTTTGAAGTTTCAGGAATGATGGTATCCGGTGCTGCCGGGACGTTGTCTCACAGTGTGCTGGCGGTATGGAGCGTGATGAACGGATATCAGCTGGGGTGCTATCAAAAGGCGTTTTCCAACCGATTTTCTATCCTGGGACACTGCTGACGGGAAACCATACGGTGTAGCTCCATGTTATGTACATTGGGAGGTAGCATAAAGATGAGTCATAGAGAGCCATGGATGAAAAACTTTGTTTCACAGTGTGTCGCCTCCATCACGGATCCCACCTACCGCAGACGGCTGGAAGGAGAGCTTGCCGATCACCTGGAGGAGTTGGCGGCAAACTTGGAGCAAAGCGACCTGAGTCCGGATGAGGCCCGGGAACGTGCGCTGGAAGAGATGGGAGACCCCAAAGAGCTGAGAGAAGCGTATCGGCAGGCATGGCTTCGTCACAGTCAGTCCCTGCGCAGTGTCCTTCAGACCATGACGGCAGGGTGGTGCTGGATGGCGGGCGGCTATGTCCTTACCATGTTCCTGCTGGGACTGGCAGGCTTCCGCTATGACAGCGGAGCATATCCCATTCAGGGACATCCTGGAAGGCTTTTCGTGTATGGAGGGCTGTTGTTTCTGATTCCCTTTTTCACCGGGGCACTAAGACTGAGTCGGGGATTCCCAACCAGCCGGCACCGGGTAAAGCTGGTGACAGCAGGGCTGCTGGCAGGCTGGCTGGCAGAGAAGGGGGCTGTGATGGTGCTGAGCGGTTGGATCTACGGTATCCCGTTTTGGAGATGTTCAGAACTGCTGGCACGCGTCCACGGAGGCGGAGACCCCACCGCGCCGTGGTTTACTCCGGTTTACATCCTGGGCACACTGGCAGGGAGTCTGCTGCTGGGAATCCTATTTGGGCAGAAAAAAACAGCCGTGGAAGTTCCACGGCTGTAGGGAAGGAGTATCTTACTCCTCGTAATCGTCATATTCAGAGGAGCAGGCGCGCTGCTGCAGCTTGACCTTGGCGCAGTCTCCCAGCTCAGAGAGCTTGTCCCAGTAGGCGATAACGGCGCACACCGCAGCGGCGGCGGCCAGAGAGAGAGCCACGATCTTCAGCACGAAACGGGCGATTTTCATAGTTAAAATCCTCCTTCTGGATTTAGGGTTGTTCATAGTGTACACGATTGCGGGAGAAAATACAATATCTCAGAGAAAAATTCAGCAGGGGAAATTACACGTTGAACCGGAACAGGATGATGTCGCCGTCCTGGACGCCCCAACGTGCCAGGCACGTTGGGAACCCCCCAATCTTTTCATTCCGGCCGGACGAAGTGAATTCGTCCGGCCCAATTCTTCGCTGCGCGTCGAATTGACGCGCCAAAAGGCGCGGGACGCGATCGCGCCCTGTCGTCCAGAGCGGCGAGAAAATCAATTACACGTTGAAACGGAACAAGATGATGTCGCCGTCCTGGACGACATATTCCTTGCCTTCGGAGCGGATCAGGCCCTTCTCACGGGCAGCTGCCATCGTGCCGCAGGCCATCAGATCCTCGTAGGAGACAACCTCAGCGCGAATGAAGCCCCGCTCAAAGTCGGAGTGGATCTTACCGGCAGCCTGGGGAGCCTTGGTGCCCTTGGTGATAGTCCAGGCACGGCACTCGTCCTCACCGCTGGTGAGATAGGAAATGAGGCCCAGCAGGGTGTAGCTGGCCTTTACCAGCCGGTCCAGACCGGATTCCTTCACGCCCAGTTCCTCCAGGAACATGGCCTTCTCGTCCGCATCCAGCTCAGCGATCTCAGCCTCCAACTTGGCGCACACAGGAATAACCTGAGCACCCTCAGACTGAGCGCGCTCCTCCACCTGCTTGTAGTAGGGGACGGCCTGAGGATCGGCAAAGCCGTCCTCGTCCAGGTTGGCGGCATAGATGACGGGCTTGAGAGAGAGCAGCTCGCTGGTGCCGATGAGGGCGGCATCGTCCTCACTGATCTCGGAGAGGTAGCTGCGGGCGGACTTTCCGTCGTTGAGCCACTCCTTCAGACCGGAGAAGACCTCCACCTCGTGGAGGAACTTCTTGTCGCCCTTGGCGGCCTTCTGGGCCTTGTCGATGCGGCGGTCCACCATCTCGGCGTCGGCCAGGATCAGCTCCAGGTCGATGGTGTCCATATCCCGGATGGGATCGGTGGAGCCTTCCACGTGGATGACGTTCTCGTCGTCAAAGCAGCGCACCACATGGACGATGGCGTCGGTCATGCGGATGTTGGCCAGGAATTTGTTGCCCAGGCCCTCGCCTCGGCTGGCGCCTTTGACCAGACCGGCGATGTCCACGAACTCAATGACAGCCGGGGTGGTCTTTTTTGGGTGGTACATCTCGCTCAGCTTGTCCAGACGGTAGTCGGGCACAGCCACCATGCCCACGTTGGGGTCGATGGTGCAGAAGGGGTAGTTGGCGCTCTCGGCGCCGGCGTTGGTGATGGCGTTGAACAGGGTGCTCTTGCCCACGTTGGGCAGACCCACAATACCTAATTTCACGGCAGTTCCTCTTTTCCGTTAATCTTCAAAAATGGTCATATTATTATATCGGATTTTCCCTTGTCGCGCAAGGGCCGGATTTGAACTTATACCAGTTCTCCGGTGAGCTGGCTGCCCTCCCGTCCGGTAAGGCGTACCTGGCGCAGCTGGTTGTGAAGGGGGTCCGTGCTGGTTACCCCTACCTGACAGTACCGGGTGGTGTGACCCAGCCATACGCCGTCCCGCTCCTCCTCAAAGAGAACCGGAACGGTCTGGTCCACAAAGGAGTCTAGATAGGCGTGTTCCATGCTCTGGGCGATCTCAGCTGCCCGGTGGGCACGGTCCTCTTTCGTGGCGTTGGGCACCTGGCCGGGCATCTTGGCGGCCGGGGTGCCGGGCCGGCGGGAGTAGGGGAAGATGTGCATGGCGGCAAAGCCGCACTTCTGAATGAAGTCCAGAGTCTGCTGGAATTCATCCTCCGTCTCGCCGGGGAAGCCTACGATAAGGTCGGTGGTAATGGCAGGGCGGTCATAGACTTCGTGGAGGAATCGCACGCTCTCATAATACCGGGACGAGTCATACTTCCGGTTCATCCGGGTAAGCACCGTGTCACAGCCCGACTGCATGGAAAGATGGAAGTGGGGACACAGGTTCTCCAGCGCGGCGCAGCGGCGGCAGAAGTCCTGGGTAATGGTCCGGGGTTCCAGAGAGCCAAGGCGCACACGGATGTGGGAGGGGACCGCCTGACAGATGGCTTCCACCGCGTCAATGAGGGAGGGCTTTCCCTCCAGATCCTGTCCCCAGGAGGAAATCTCAATGCCGGTGAGGACGATCTCCTGATAGCCTGCCTCCACCAGCGATTTGGCCTGTGCAGCGCAATCGGCCAAGGGCAGGGAGCGGATACGGCCACGGGCATAGGGGATGATGCAGTAGGAGCAGAAGTTGACGCAGCCGTCCTCGATTTTCAGCATGGCCCGGGTGCGGCCTTCCAGCCCTCCGGCGGGCAGGTTCTCAAAGGTACGGCGCTGGAAGGGGTCGTCCAGAACGGTGATGCTCTGGTGCTTCTGCCAGGTCTGCTCCAGCAGATCCACAAAGCCGGTGCGGTCGCCGGTACCGGCAACCAGGTCCACCTCCAGCTTGTCCATATCGTCGGGGTGGGTCTGGGAGTAACAGCCGCACACCGCTAAAATGGCGTCAGGAGCGGTTTTTCTGGCCCGGCGGATGACCTGCCGGGACTTTTTGTCACTGACTGCCGTTACCGAGCAGGTGTTGATGACGTAGGCGTCGGCCTCCCCGTCAAAGGGAACCAGGGTGTGGCCGCGCTGGGTGACCAGCTGCTCCAGAGCCTGAGTCTCGTACTGATTTACTTTGCACCCTAAGGTGTAAAAGGCAATTCTCATGTTGTTTCGTCTTCGCTCTCTTTCAGATCTTCAGGAAGCAACTCCATCAGCTGCTCCCTGGTGGGGGCATCCAATTTGGCTACCCGGTCGGATTGGCGGGAGACCGCCTTTTCAAACAGGTTGCGCACGTCCCGGGCGTTGCCGAAGTTCTCGTCCCGCTCCTGGTAAAGCCGCTCCAGATCCTCCTTGGCCCAGGCTGCTCCCTCCGGAGAGAGGGTGTAGCCGTTCTTTTTGCACATGGACTCCAGAATGGAGAAGAGCTGGCCGCCGTCGTAGTCGGCAAAATAGAAGTATTTATTGAAGCGGGACTCCAGGCCGGGGTTGGCGTGGATAAATTTTTCCATTAGTTCGGAGTAGCCTGCCACAATGACGATGAGGTCCTTGCGGTGATCCTCCATGTTTTTCAGCAGCACCTCAATGGCCTCGTGGCCAAAGTCGTTGGGGCTGTCCTGGTTGACCAGGGCGTAGGCCTCGTCAATAAAGAGCACGCCGCCGATGGCCTTTTGAATGACCTCCTGGGTTTTGATGGCGGTCTGGCCTACAAAGCCGGCCACCAGGCCGGAGCGGTCCACCTCCACCAGCTGTCCCTTGGGCAGCACTCCCATGCTGCGGTAGATCTTGGCCAGCAGACGGGCCACGGTAGTTTTACCAGTGCCGGGGTTGCCCAAAAAGACCAGATGGAGAGACATGGGAGGCACAGGGAGCCCGGCCTCCTGGCGCAGCTTGCGCACCTTTACCAGGTTAATGAGGCTCTTCACGTCCTTTTTCACCTGGTCCAGACCGCACAGGCTGTCCAGCTCCTCCAGCAGTTCTTCTAGGGAGGGCTGAGGCTCTTCCTCCTGGGCGGGTTCCTCCTTTGGCGCCTCCTGGACAGTAGGCTGAGGAGCGGCAGGCTGAGGTTTGGTGATAAACTCATCGGCCTTCAAGGGCGGACGATCGCCGGACAGGCCGTCCTTTGTACACAGAGCCAGCAGGGCGTCGGCGCAGGCGTTGACAAAACCGGCCTCCGGCTCGCTGACCACATCGTCCACCGCGGCAAACAGCAGTAAAATCAGGGTGAACTGGTCCACAAAACGACGGGAGAGGGTGGTGCCTTTTCTCCGGTCGTAGTCCCGCAGGGACTGGAAGAAGGCGGGGGGCTGAAAGAGGTCATAGCCCGCCACACCGGTAGCCACCTCCCAGTACAGGGCAGAGGGGGAGGTGTTGGTGCCGGAGTAGATGGCGTTGTAAAACTCCACATGCCGGGGGGTGATTTGGGCGGCGTTATCCGCCTGCCAAACGCCCAGGGCGCAGGTGCGGAAGTAGTCATCCGCCTGCCGCCCAAATTCCATGCGCAAAGTGGGATCGGGGATCCATTTTCGGTATGCACTTACCGCCTCGTCATACTGCTTATGGGCCTGGGCGGGGGTCAGGGTGCCTCTCACTGCTTGGTTCCTCCCTCCGGCTTTGTCCGGTGGACAAAGGGATCTTATTTGTGCGCCGAAGTCCGGCGCGGGTTAGACTCATTATAAAAGAAAGGATGAACCTGGTCAAGAAGTGGGGGCGGTTTTGAGGTGTGTTTACATAATTTCGCCAAAAAACGCCCCAAAGTCTATTTTTTCGTTGACGGCGTGGTTAATTCCTTGTAAAATAGACACTGAGACCGCATGCGGTGTGGTCATCCTTTTTCTAATGATGGAGGTTATCCGTCCATGGCTGCGAAAAAAGCACCCCCCCGTCGGAACACAGATGTGATCCGATGTGAAAAATGTGGCGAAGAGTATTCCGTCACCTATAAACGTTGTCCCTTCTGTGATGAGCGTCCCGGCCGAACTTCTTATGCCGGCGGCGGAAAGCGGGCCAGCGGCAGCGGCCCTAACCCGCTCCAGGTAGGCGGTCTGATCGTGACCCTGGTCTTGATCATTGCCGCAGCGGCGATTGTATTTAAATATGTCTCTCCCCTCCTGTTTGGAGGTAAGACCGTAGATTCCTCTGTGTCCACCAGCCAGACGGATGGTCAGTCCAGCGTGGGCAGCGGGGATAACTCCCAGACTCAGGTAACGGTCAACAGCCTGACCCTCAGCCGCACAGAGGCTGCCCTGCGCTCTGGAGAATCTTATCAGATCATTGCTACCACCGATCCGGAGAACGTGAAGGTGACCTGGAGCAGCAGCAACACAGACATTGCCACCGTGGATGAGTATGGCAATGTGACCAACGTGTATACCGGCACCGATACGGCCACAGTTACCATTACTGCTGCGGCAGGGGACAAGACCGCTCAGTGTGCTGTGGAGTGTACCGGCGACGGCACCGGAACCGGTGTTACCACCGATCCCGGCACCACGACGCCTTCCAACGGTCAGTCCCTGGCCCCCAATACCGAGGCGGTTATCACCGGTGCCACCGGTGGCCTGAACATCCGCTCCGGCCCGGGTACGAACTATGAAACCAAGGCCAGCACGGAAGACGGCGCTACGGTTACCGTTCTGGAGGATGCGGGCAACGGCTGGACCAAGATCAAGTATGCCACCGGCGGAGGTAACTTCGACGAGGGCTATGTGATGACCAGCTACCTGCAGGCAAAGTAAAGATTGATGCAATGAGGACCCCCGAAGCTTTGGCTTCGGGGGTCTTGTGATTTCCTGCCCCTGTCTTGCTTTTCGCCGGGGTTTGGGGTATCATATTCTCTATTGAGAATACCACGAAGGAGGTTTTCGTGATGCGAGATGGATTTATCAAGGTAGCTGCCGGTACGCCGAAAATTCGGGTGGCCGACTGCCGCTATAACGCAGAGCAGATCTTTACTCTGATGCGGGAGGCGGATAAGCAGGGGGTCAAGGTGCTGTGCCTGCCTGAGCTGTGTCTTACTGGATATACCTGCGGCGATCTGTTTTTGCACGACACGCTGCTGAAAGGTGCGGAAGAGGGACTCCAGACGATCCTGGAGGCCACCCGCAATCTGGAACTGGTGGCCGCAGTGGGTTTGCCGGTGAGGGCTCAGTATGACAACAAGCTGTATAACTGTGCTGCTCTGATCCAGAAGGGTGAGATTTTGCACCTGGTGCCCAAGATCCACATTCCCAACTATGGAGAGTTCTACGAGGCCCGGTGGTTTGCCAGCGGCGCTGGGGTAGACACCACGGTGACTCTGTGCGGCCAGCAGGTGTGTATGAGCACCAATGAGACTTTTGCCTGCCAGGAGATGCCCAACCTCATTCTGGGTGTGGAGATCTGCGAGGACCTGTGGGCTCCCGAGCCCCCCTCCGCCGGTCTGGCCCGCAGCGGAGCCACCATTATCCTGAACCTGTCTGCCTCCAACGAGACGGTGGGCAAAGCCGCCTACCGCCGCCAGCTGGTCACCGGCCAGAGCGGGCGTCAGGTGTGCGGCTATGTGTATGCCGACGCGGGTGAGGGCGAGTCTACCACCGACTTGGTCTTTGCCGGCCACAATATGATCGCGGAGAATGGCGCTCTGCTGGCTGAGCGGCGCTTTGCCAACGGTCTGACCATCAGCGAGATCGACGTGGACCGGCTTGCCTATGAGCGGCGGCGGATGACCTCCTTTACTCCCGACCCGGACAAGGAATATTGGCGCGGCGAGTTCTCCCTCACCCTGGAGGAGACCCGACTGACCCGCTTTGTCTCCCCCAGCCCCTTTGTGCCCCAGGACGAGGGCGACCGGGCCGAGCGCTGCAACGAGATTTTGTGCATTGCTGCTCTGGGCCTGAAAAAGCGGCTGGAGCACACCCACGCTAAGACGGCGGTGGTGGGCTTGTCCGGCGGCCTGGACTCCACCCTGGCGGTGCTGATTACTGCTGTGGCCATGCAGATGCTGGATCGTCCGGCCAGCGACATCATTGCCGTTACCATGCCCTGCTTCGGCACCACTGACCGCACCAAATCCAATGCGGTCTTGCTGGCTGAGCGGCTGGGCTGCACCCTGCGCACCATCGACATCGGCAACGCGGTGAAGGTCCACTTTAAGGATATTGGCCAGAGCATGGAGGACCACAGCGTCACCTTTGAGAATGGTCAGGCCCGGGAGCGTACCCAGGTGCTGATGGACATCGCCAACCAGACCGGTGGTTTGGTTATTGGAACCGGCGACCTCAGTGAGCTGGCTCTGGGCTGGTGTACCTACAACGGCGACCATATGAGCAACTACGCCGTTAATGCGGGTATTCCCAAGACTCTAGTGCGTCATCTGGTGTCCTTTATCTCCGACGACAAGGCCCAGGAGGACCGCCAGCTGTCCGATGTGCTCAGTGACATTCTGGATACCCCGGTCTCTCCTGAACTGCTGCCCGCCATTGAGGGCAAGATCAGCCAGAAAACGGAGGATCTGGTAGGCCCCTATGAGCTGCACGACTTCTTCCTCTATCACATTCTCCGCTGGGGCTTCTCGCCCAAGAAGGTGTTCCGGCTGGCCCTGTATGCTCTGGGAAGCCAGTACGACCGGGCGACCATCCTGAAGTGGCTCAAGAATTTCTACCGCCGCTTCTTCTCCCAGCAGTTCAAGCGCTCCTGCCTCAGCGACGGACCTAAGGTGGGCTCTGTGGCCCTCAGTCCCCGTGGCGACTGGAGAATGCCTTCCGATGCAGTGGCCTCTTTGTGGCTGGATGAGCTGGAGGGGCTGGAATAAAGCACATATAGAGCGGGAGATTGTTGTCTTGGGAGGCTTTTGATTGAATATCTATCTGGATCTGTTTTTAACCTTTGCGAAAATCGGTGTCTGTACCTTTGGCGGTGGCTATGCCATGCTGCCCATCCTCCAGCGGGAGGTTGTAGAAAAGAAGGGCTGGGCCACGGAAGAGGAACTCACCGACTATTTTGCCATCGGCCAGTGCACCCCGGGCATTATCGCGGTGAATACCGCGACCTTCATTGGCCACAAGTATAAAGGCGTTTTGGGGGGGATTTTGGCAACCCTGGGTGTGGTATTTCCATCCCTTATCATCATTACCATCATTGCCGCATTCCTGAAAAACTTTGCAGAGTATCCGGTGGTAGCTCATGCTCTGGCGGGAATCAACGCTGCGGTGGTCGCTCTGATCGCTGTGAGTGTGTTCAAGCTTGGCAAGAGTACCTTGAAAGGGAAAATCGCACCGTGGATCTTTGTTGGGGTGCTTCTGCTGGCTCAGGGCGGAGGGCTGTTCAGCGATTCTCTTGCCCTGACCGGTGTGGCGGCAAGCATTGTCTCCACCATCACCTCCCCGGCGGTACTGGTCGTACTTTCCGGCGTTCTGGGCTGGTTTCTCTTCTACCCCCGCAAAGAAGGCAAGGGAGGTGAGAAGGCATGATGGTTTTGCTGCGGCTGTTTTATGAGTTTTTCAAAACCGGACTCTTCTCGGTGGGCGGCGGCATGGCCACCATCCCCTTCCTCCAGCATATGGGAGAGACCACCGGGTGGTTTACCAACGGAGATCTGACCACCATGATTGCCGTCTCCGAGTCTACCCCCGGCCCTATGGGCGTCAACATGGCCACCTACGTGGGCTTTGAAATCGCCGGTATTCCCGGCGCGGTGATCGCCACTCTGGGGCTGATTACCCCGTCCATTATTGTGATTTTGATCATTGCCGGGTTCCTGCAGAAATTCCGCCACAGTAAGGGTGTGGAGGCTACCTTCTCCGGTCTGCGTCCCGCCTCCACTGCGCTGATCGCCTCAGCAGGGCTGAGCGTAGCCTGGTCGGTCTTTACCGTTACCAACCAGCTGGCGCCGGACAGCTTTCCGGCGATTCGCTGGCGCACGGTGCTGCTGGCAGCGGCGGTGTTCGTGTGTATGAAGTGGACCCCGCTGAAAAAGCTGCACCCCATCTTGTTCATTGCCGCCGCTGCGGTGGTGGGGATTATTTTCCAGTTCTGAGCAATGAGCGAAACAGAAACATGCCCATAAAAAACAGGCCTCGGCACAGCGTGCCGGGGCCTGTTTGCATCATTCGGGAGGACGCTGGGTGAGTAGCTTGGGATAGCTGCGGTCGATGGCCAGGGCGCCCAGAGGAGCGGTGACCAAAATGGCGATGACCGCCACGGTGAGTACGATCTGTCCGCAGCCCAGGCCCATAGCCAGGGGCACGCCGCCGATGGCAGCCTGGACGGTGGCTTTGGGGAGATAGCCCAGCACACAGAAGAGCTTTTCTTTGGGGCTGAAATGAGCGCCGCTGACGCACACCAGAACGCCCACCGCCCGGAAGCACAGAGCGCCCAACACGGCCAGAATGGCCATTACGCCCGCACTCAGAGCGTAGCGCAGATCCACCGCCGCGCCCACCAGCACGAACAGGGCCACCTCAGCGGCAACCCACAGCTTGGAGAATTTCAGGCTCAGCCGCTGGGCCACAACGGAACGCCACCGCTGCAGGCCTACTCCGGCGCCCATTACGGCCAGAAGACCGGAGAAGGGGAAGATCCCCTCCAGAGCATCCTCTGCTGCCACCAGCAGGAAGGCCAGGGACAGCAGGATCACCACCTTCACCGAGTCCCGCATATGGACACGGCGGAACCATTGGGCCAGCAGCCACCCCAGCAGCAGGCCTGCCGCTACGCCGGTGAGGATGGAGGCGGGAATGCTCAATACAGCTCCTGCAGTCAGCCCTGTGCCGCCGGAGGCCAGTCCGGTGAAAGCGGTGAACATGACGATGACAAAGACGTCATCCACCGAGGCACCGGCCAAAATAAGCTGGGGGATACCCCGGTCCACACCCCAGCCCTCTTCGCTCAAACGGATCATCCGGGGCACGATCACTGCCGGGGATACCGCTCCCACCACGGCTCCCATGATGGCGGCATCCAGGGTGGAAACGCCCAGCAGCGCAGGAGCCAGCAGGGTCATGCCCAAGATTTCAAAGCAGGCGGGGACAAAGCACATGAGGATTGCCGGGCGGCCCACCCGATTCAAAGCCTCCACATCCAGGGAGAGGCCTGCCCGGGTCAAAATAATGATCAGCGCCAGCTGCCGCAGGTCTGCCGAAATATTCAGCAGGCTGTCGGACAGCAGATTCAGGGCATAGGGACCTAATATCATGCCCGCAATGAGCATACCCACCAAAGAGGGCAGTTTCAGGCGTTTTGCCAGCGCGCCCAGGGCCATGCCCAGCAGCAGGACCAGTCCTAAACTTGTTAACATACCATTTTCTTCCTTTCCGGGGCAGCAAAAAAGCTGATGCCCCTGCAAAAAAATCGCAGAAGCCATCAGCCTTGTAGGCGGTTTAGTCCCGAAGGACAAGGGAGACCTCATTCCCTTTATTGCGTGGGACAGGATACCATATCCTGCCCCCCTTTGTCAAGCGCCGATGAGATAGCACCACACCGGAATGGTGAGCATGGACAGCAGGGTGCTGAGTACCACGCATTTGGTGGCAAACACTGCATCGCTGCCATACCGGGCAGCGAAGATGGCGGCGGTGGATCCGGCAGGCATACCGGTCATGATCACAGCCACGCCGGTGGCCACCGGCTCAAGCCCCAGAGCCAGGGAGATCCCCCAGGCCGCTGCGGGCAGCAGCACCAGACGCAGGGCGCTGATCCACAATGTGGTTGGGTTGACGATGGTAAGCAGAGGCACATCCACCAGAATGGTGCCAATGATAAACATGGTAATGGCGGTATTGCAGTTGCCGATGCCTGTAATGGTGGAGGTGAGCAGGGTGGGCAGGGGAATGTGCAGGAGCATGATTGCCATGCCGATGTACACAGCTACCAGGCAGGGGTGGGTGAGAATGTTGCGCACCACCTTCTTTTTGTCGGTGCCTCCGGCCACAAAGTAGGAGGTACCAGCCGACCACATGACAATGCGCATGGGAATGAGATACATAGAGGCGTAGAGCAGTCACAGAGTGCCGTAAACTCCTTCCGCTACGCCGTTGCCCAAAAAGCCGCCGTTGGATACCAAGGTGCAGTATTTCAGCACCTTGTTTTGGGCCTCCGGGTAATTTTTGTAGAGAAATTTGTTGAGAATCACGCTGATGATCTGAATGGCCAGGGCAACGACCACCAGAATCTCGCAGGCGCGGAGTACGGAGGAGTCCAGGTCAATCAAACAGGATTTCAAGATATTGCAGGGGATGATCACATTGACGCACAGATCGGTCAGGCACCGTCGACCCGCCTCATCCACGATGCCCAGCTTTTTGACCAGAGCGCCCACTAAAATCATCAAAAACAGGGTTCCCTGGATGTTGAACAGCTCCAGTAATTCCATGGCCTGCCTCCTTCATATCGGTCGGTTTTCTTCTCTCTTGGTTCATTATAGCACCGACATGGAAAAAAAGGAACGCCTCTGGGATGTGTCCCCCTTCCTTTTTCCACAAAGATGTGGTAAACTTTTAATGTTATGAATTTCGCCAAGAGAGGGAACAGACTGTGTACAATATTACCTTGATCGGAATGCCCGGTTCGGGCAAGAGCACCGTGGGTGTTTTGTTGGCCAAGGCCCTGGGCTTTGGCTTTTTGGATACCGATTTGGTTATTCAGCAGCAGGAAGGAGCCCTGCTTCAGGATATTTTGGACCGCCGGGGCGTACCCTATTTTCTGGACGCAGAGGAGCGGGCTGTGTGCTCGGTCCGGTGTGACCACCACGTCATTGCCCCGGGCGGCAGCGTGGTCTGCCGGGAGGGAGCCATGGCCCATCTGAAGGCCATGGGCCCGGTGATTTATCTCCGGGTGCCTCTGGAGGAACTCAAGCGCCGCATCCACAATCTGGACTCCCGGGGCATCGCCCTGGAGCCCGGTCAGACGCTGGACGATATCCTCACCATCCGCGCCCCTCTCTATGAGACCTATGCCGACTACATTGTAGATGCCCTCCCTGGACAGGAGCTGGCCCAGAGTGTAGCCCAGGTACTGGAACTGGTCTCGGCGCAGTGACACCCCAGCCCGCAGGGAACCGCGGGCCGGCCGCCTCGGGGCGTCTCCCCACCGCTGCCGAATGAAAAGAAGGAACGAACACCATGACATTTGAAGATCTGGGGCTGTGTCCCCAAATCCTGGCTGCTCTGAAGGAGGAGGGCTATGAAAAGCCCTCTCCCATCCAGGAGCAGGCCATTCC
>NZ_JBKVXZ010000030.1:0-44306 GCF_046973065.1 Flintibacter sp.
ATGTGGAGGAAGGCGTCTCCTTTGTCATGGCTGACATCCCCGGCATCATCGAGGGTGCCGCTCAGGGCGCCGGTCTGGGCCATGACTTCCTGCGTCACATTGACCGCTGCCGTCTGCTCATCCACGTGGTGGATGTGTCGGGCAGCGAGGGCCGTGACCCGGTGGAGGACTTTGAGGCCATCAATGCCGAGTTGGCCGAGTACTCCCCCACCCTGGCCTCCCGGAAGATGATCGTGGCCGCCAACAAGGTGGACATCATGCAGGACCCGGAACTGCTGGAGCGCCTGCGGGAGCATGTCAATGCCAAGGGTATGGAGCTCTTTGAGATCTCCGCTGCCGCCCATATGGGCACCCGTGAACTGATGAAGAAGGCAGCCGAGGAACTGCAGCACCTGCCCCCTGTGGCGGTGTACGAGCCCACCTATGTGGAGCGTCCCCCCGAGGTGGATACCAGCGGCGAGGTCTCCATCGAAAAGTTCGACGACACCTGGGTGGTGGAGGGACCGTGGCTGCAGCGGCTCATCTCCAACGTCAACTTCTCCGACTACGAGTCCCGCAACTGGTTTGATAAGAACCTGCGCCAGTCCGGTCTGTTTGACCGGCTGGAGGCCATGGGCATCCAGGACGGGGATATCGTGTCCATGTACGACTTGGAATTTGAATATCAGCGCTGATAAGCTCAAACGCGGTGCATACCTGTGGTATGCACCGCGTTTTGCTGTTACAGGTGGAAATCGTGGCAGCCGATGGTCATATAAAAGGGGCGGTTCTGGTTGATCCAGTTCACCGGAGAAAGGGCCGGAGCATAGAAATACAGCGCCGAACCAATAACGTCTGCCCCCTCCAGGCTGATTTTGGCCGCCAACACCGCCGAGTCAGTGGGCTCATCATAGACCGTACCGTTTTCTACCGGCTCAAACTGAATGGCATACTTATCATCAAAGATCACCTCTTTGACCGTGTTGGGAAACTGTTTATCTGCCACTCGATTAAGTACCACATTGCCCACGGCGATCTGCCCCAGCAGAGGCTCTCCCCGGCTCTCTGCCGAGATAATACGGGACATCCAATACAGGTCCTCATCGTCATAGTCGGCCTGGGCAGGGACCGTCCCACGGGTATCCAGCTGAGCAGTGCCGCTGGCAGCGTCCCAGCTCAGCTTTCCCCCTGTTACCTGGGAGAGCAGGCGCAGAGAAAAGACGGTGCGTCCGTCCACCACCCGCACTCCCTCAGCCACATATAGACCGCGGTCGTTGGAGAGGATGTAGATGGCTCCGGGAGCCGCTGTCAATTCCAGTCCATTCCCCTCCAGGATGGCTTGCTTGCCATCCCAGCTCAGGGTACGGCCCGTCTCCCGGGCAAAGGCAGCCAGGGTGATATAGCTGGTTCCATGTTCAATCCAGGCCTCTTGCTGGCTCAGCGTGGTACCGTTGAGCTTTACATTTCCCCCGGCGGCCTGAGCTCCGGGTATCAGAGCAAGGGCGGCCAGAATTCCGGCTGCGCCTCGCTTCCAGTTCAATTTCATGATATTTTGCTCCTTTTTAGCTGGTTTTACTCTGAAATTGTACCGGATTTTCTATTTTCCATCAAGCTGTAAATCCTGTCATCCTCATATAGGGCATCAAAAGATTTCCTGACAAGAAAACAGAGGAGGCCGCATATGCGGCCTCCTCTGTTCTTGTTCATAATCAACCCAAAAGGTCTTTGACAGCTTGGGTATCGGTGGATACCACCATCAGCACCGTGTTGCCCGCCTGCTGCAGGAAGGCATCCTCCAGCTTGGGAATCTCTGCGGGACGGTAGTTCTTGTTCTCCTCGATCTCACTCTGGAGATAGCTCTCCATCGCGGTCTTGGCGTTCTTAGCGGACTCCTCGTCCTGGAAAATCAGCAGAGCCAGCTCCTCACAGGTACCGCCGGAGGAGCGGTGTACCACTCCGTCGGTGAGCTGATCCCGGCTCACCCCGGCTCCCTCCAGCTGGTACAGGGACCAGGCCGTGTCCAGATCCAGGTCCTCCAACTGCTCACTGAATACAGATCCATCCAAAAGCTTCTGGGCCTGCTCCTTGGTGTAAGCGGCTGTGGTCTGCTTCCCGCCGCAGGATATCAAAGACATAAGACATACCAAGGCAATTACCACGCCCAAGATCTTTTTCATTCCGCTGCTCCTCCTTCTGGGTACAGAGTCTCATAAGAGACCGTATGTGTCTTTAAGTACTCCAGCCAGGCCTTATAGTACGCGCCGCTGAGATGGACGCCGTCGGTGCTGGCATCTGCAGGCAGCTGTCCGTCCTCGCCCACAAAGGCCGAGTACAGATCCAGGTAGACGACCTGCTTCTCCTGGGCCACCTTCTGGGTCAGTTCATTATAAACCCGCAGGTGCTCATTGGTCAAATATTCCGATCCCCCCCGGGCAGCAATGGTGTCCTCGTTGAGGGGGATCAGGTTCTGGATGTAGATGACCGCATTTGGCTGACTGGCCTTGATATCATCAATCACCTGGCAATAGGAGTCATAGAAGCCCTGGTCGTTGAAATAGCCCAGCTCATTGACTCCTAGGCAGATATAGACCTTGTTGTACTGCTTCTGGGCCAGCGCCTCCACCAGAGTGTAATCCACTCCGTCGATGGTGATGGCCTTCTTGCTCTCCAGCTTGAAGATGGAGATGCCGATGGAGGTGTACTTATCCACCTCTCCAATGCCGCTGTACAGCATCAGGCCCTCGGTACGGGAGTCACCGATAAAGGCAGCGTCGGCAAAGTAGCTGTTGTCCACCGCCGGGCTCTCCGGACAGGGTTTGGAAAAGTCGTATGCGGCCTGCTGGCTGCCGTCCTCCGGCAGAGAGGCAGAACCATTGGCGGTCACGCTGGAGCCGTCAGGCTGGCTCACATCGCCGCCGGGGTTATTTTCTGAGGTGGACACGTCTGCCGACGACTGGTCAGAGCCCTGGGAATTATTTTTGGGAGCGCATCCGGAAAGCAGTGCAGCGCTCAGGAGAACACCGGCCAGCAGCCGGCGGTTATCATAGAAAAAATGCATAGTTAAGCCCTCTTTTTAATGTTTCTTCTTTTCTCTGCTCAATCGCGGCAGTAAAGTTCGCAGTACCGTGGAAGCAAGCATAGCTCCCACAGCCAGAGATGCTGCCATCCCAAAGGTATGCAGCATCGTGGAAATAAATTGATCGGTCTCTCCAGCCACACAGTAGCGCATGGCGTTATAGATGCCCGCTCCGGGTACCAGCGGCAAAAGCGCCACCTGGAGATACCCGGTTACCGGACAACGGCGCACCCGGGCCATCAGTTCCGAGTAGATGGCAATGCACACCGCAGCCAGAAAGGCCGGTAAAATATCGCCTCCCAGCAGGCGCTGAGCAATCAGATAGACAAACCAGCCCAGCGCTCCGCCCAGACCACAGATTAAAATGCCTCCGCCCTGGATATTGAACACCAATCCAAAACCTACACAGGCTATCATACCCCACAGGCAGGGTAAAAGCAGTTCTTGTATCACTTCCATGGCATCCCCCTCACATTCCAATCGCCAGAGAGATCACCACGCCCAGAGAGATGGCCGCAGCAGTCAGGATGGCCTCTGCCGTACGGTTCACGCCGGAAATAATATCTCCGGCCATGATCTCCCGCATGGCATTGGTCAGCGCCATACCGGGTACCAGTACCATCAATGTTCCAATGGTAATGGCGTCCACGTTCTCTCCCACGCCGATCCTGGTAAGCAGCAGCGCCAGCAGTGATGCGATGGCTGCGCCGATGAGGGTCTGGAAAAAGCCGTTAAAGCCCATCTTCCCTCCCAGATACAGCATCCAGAATCCAACGCCCAAGCCGCAAATTCCTGCGCTGACCGCATCCAAAACGCCGCCGTTGAAGAAGGCAGCAAAAAATCCGGCGGCCACCACATAGCCCAGAAGAAGCACTGGGGTGGAATATTGCCTTTTATTTTGGCTCAGACCGTCCACCAGCTCCTTGGCCTGCTTTACCGGGGGAACTTCCCGGCACAGGCGGCGGCACAGATCATTGCACCGCTCCAACAGCTCAATGTCGGTTCCATGGGAGGGAATCCGGCGCATCTGGGTAATGGGATGGCCCTGAGGGGTATTTAAACTTACGATCAGGCAATTTGGAATGGCAAACACCTGGGGCTGCAGCCCATAGGCAGTAAGCAGACGGTATACCGACTCTTCCACACGGTAGATTTCCGCACCGCTGAACATCAGCTGATAGCCCAATTCCGTTCCCATATTCAGCAGGTCGTCATACTCCATTCCATCCGCCTCCCTGAAACAGAATACCATGTTTCAGGAAAATAACAAGTCACAATTTTATTACAAAAATTTTCTCCTTTCCCCTTCTTTCTGGAGATTTCGATCTCACATTATAAAAAGACGCGGCGAGAGGAGAAAAGGTTTCCTCTCGCCGCAAAATATTTTTTAATTTTCAGGTTCTTACTTCTGCTCCGGGTGGAACTGGGTGCAGGTGCACTTCTTCCACTTCAGGCCGGAACCACAGGGACAGGGATCGTTGCGGCCAATCTTGATGGCCTTGCGCTGAGGCTGCTTGCGGACGGTGCCGTCGCTGGCGCCGGACTCGCCGGTGATCTTGGCCACGCGCTCACGCTTGACCTCCTCGTTCTTGCGCAGACGCACCAAGAACAGACGGCGCAGGGTCTCCTCCTGAATGGCGGCCACCATCTGCTCGAACATCTCGTAGCCTTCCTTCTTGTAGGCCACCACGGGATCAGTCTGGGCGTAGGCCCGCAGTCCGATGCCCTGCTTGAGGTCGTTCATAGAATCGATCTGATCCATCCAGTACTCGTCAACCACCCGCAGCATGAGCACCCGCTCCAGCTCCCGCATGAGGGGAGAGCCGATCTCCTGCTCCTTGGCGGCATAGACCTCCTTGGCACGGTTCTCCACCAGCTCCACCAGCTGCTGCTCGTTGTACTTCTGCAGTTCCTCATCGGTAAGAGCAAGCTCGCCGGGCTGGAGGAACATGGTGTGGAACAGAGCGGTAGCCTCCCGGAAAGACTCGGCATCCATGTGCTTCTGCTCGCCCATATGGCCCTGGATGGCGTTCTCCACCATGGTGTGGATCATATTCTGGATGGAACCCTGCAGGTCCTCACCATCCAGCACCTGGCGGCGCTGCTTGTAGATGACCTCACGCTGGGTGTTCATGACGTCGTCGTACTGCAGCACGTTCTTACGGGTCTGGAAGTTACGGGACTCCACCTGCTTCTGGGCGTTCTCAATGGCGTTGCTGAGCATCTTCTGCTCAATGGGGGTATCCTCGTCTACGCCCAGCTTCTCCATCATGCCCATGACCCGCTCAGAGCCGAACAGACGCATGATGTCGTCCTCCAGGGACAGGTAGAAGCGGCTCTCGCCGGGGTCGCCCTGACGGCCGGCACGGCCGCGCAGCTGGTTATCGATACGGCGGGACTCGTGGCGCTCGGTGCCCAGGATAAACAGGCCGCCGACCTCACGTACCTTCTCCGCCTCTTCCTTGATCTCGTCCTTATACTTAGCCTCGGCGTCGGCAAACATCTTCCGGGCATCCAGGATCTCCTGGTTGTCGGTCTCGGCGTAGCCGGTGGCCTCGGCGATGAGCTCGTCGGACATACCCGCCTTACGCAGGTCGGCCTTGGCCAGATACTCGGCGTTACCGCCCAGCATGATATCGGTACCACGGCCGGCCATGTTGGTGGCCACGGTGACCGCGCCCAGCTTACCGGCCTGGGCCACGATCTCAGCTTCCTTCTCGTGGTTCTTGGCATTCAGGACGTTGTGCTTGATGCCGCGGCGCTTGAGCATGTCGGACAGCTCCTCCGACTTCTCAATGGACACGGTACCTACCAGAACAGGCTGGCCCTTCTCATGGCACTCCTCGATCTGGCTGACCACCGCACGCAGCTTACCGGCCTCGGTCTTGTACACCACGTCGTGGTGGTCGACACGCTGCACGGGCTTGTTGGTGGGGATCTCCACGATGTCCAGCTCATAGATGGTGCCGAACTCTTCCTCCTCGGTCATAGCGGTACCGGTCATACCGGAGAGCTTGTCGTAGAGACGGAAGTAGTTCTGGAAGGTGATGGTGGCCAGGGTCTTGGACTCGTTGGCCACTTCCACGTGCTCCTTGGCCTCGATGGCCTGGTGCAGGCCCTCGTTATACCGACGGCCGAACATCAGACGGCCGGTGAACTCGTCCACGATGATGACCTGTCCGTCCTTCACCACGTAGTCGATGTCCCGCTTCATCACGCCGCGGGCCTTGATGGCCTGGTTAATGTGGTGGGACAGGGTGGTATTCTCGGGGTCGGCCAGGTTCTCAATGTTGAAGGCTTCCTCGGCCTTCTTGATGCCCCGGGCGGTGAGGGTAGCGGTGCGGGCCTTCTCGTCCACGATATAGTCCGCATCGATGTTGACGTCCTCTTCCTCCTTGTCATCCACCTTGGCAATGCGCTGGCAGGTGAGCTTGGAGACAAACTGGTCCACCACGGTGTAGAGCTGGGTGGACTTCTCGCCCTGGCCGGAAATAATCAGAGGGGTACGGGCCTCGTCGATGAGGATGGAGTCCACCTCGTCCACGATGGCAAAGTAGTGGCCACGCTGTACCAGCTCCTGGGAGTAGATGGCCATGTTATCACGCAGATAGTCAAAGCCAAACTCGTTGTTGGTACCGTAGGTGATGTCGGCGTCGTAGGCCGCCTTCTTATCCTGGCCCATGACTCCGTGGATGACCAGACCCACGGTCAGACCCATGAAGCGGTAGACCTTACCCATCCACTCGCTGTCGCGCTTGGCCAGGTAATCGTTGACGGTGACAATGTGCACGCCCTTGCCGGCCAGTGCGTTGAGGTAGGCAGGCAGGGTAGCCACCAGGGTCTTACCTTCACCGGTCTTCATCTCAGCGATACGGCCCTGGTGCAGGATGATACCACCGATGAGCTGTACCCGGTAGGGACGCATGCCCAGCACACGCCAGGCGGCCTCACGGCAGGCAGCAAAGGCCTCAGGCAGGATATCGTCCAGGGTCTCGCCGTCCTTCAGACGCTGCTGGAACTCCGGGGTCTTGGCCTGGAGCTGCTGGTCGCTGAGCGCTTTGTACTCATCCTCCAGGGCCTCGATCTTCTCCACCAGCGGCATAATCGCCTTGACCTCCCGCTGAGAACTGGTGCCGAAAATTTTCTTCAGGAAACTCATATTCGATCACACCTCGTTGTTGTTACTCGTAGAATCGCTCCGCCCGGGAAAGCCATCCGGGCATATTATCGTCTTAGTATACCACAAGCCTTCGGCGGAAAAAAGAGCAAATTGTAAACTTTCCCTCACAGAATCTCCAATTTCTTTCTATCCCGCCCTCAAATATCCACCACATGCACATAAATGTACGCCAGGGGTTGACAGTTTGTAGCGCCTGTGGTATGGTTAGATTCACAATTGAACAGGACAAACGAAGCGCCCAGGAAAATGGCCGTCGGCCTGCCGAAGGAGTAACACTCTCAGGTGTCCCTGTTGGGACGAGGACTGTGCGTGGATGTGACTCTGGAGAAGCTCGACCACGAGTGCCGAAGGTGCAAAGCGGGGATCCCCGCCAATCTCTCAGGCAAAAGGACAGAGACGAACAAACCGCCCCGCCGTTTTTTCGGCGTGGGTCTGTTTTCGCCCCATCATAGACCGTGGAAGCTTCCACGGTCTTTTTTGTTCTGGATATTTTAGGGGGAGAAAACGATGTCTGAAGCACTGCAATCCTTAGAGGCCGCACTTTATCCTATCGTGGTCAATATCAACACCTACCTGTCCAGCTATATTCTGGTCTTCCTGCTCATCGGCGTGGGTCTTTTCTATTCCATCCGCACCCGCTTTGTTCAGGTACGCTGCTTCGGCGAGGGCATGAAGAAGGTATTCGGAAATGTGTCTTTGCGCGGCGGACGGCAGGAGCAGGGTATGAGTTCCTTCCAGGCTCTGGCCACTGCCATCGCCGCTCAGGTGGGCACCGGCAACATCGTAGGCGGCTCCGGCGCCATTCTGGCCGGCGGTCCCGGCGCCATCTTCTGGATGTGGATCATCGCCTTCTTCGGCATGGCCACCATCTACGCCGAGGCTACTCTGGCCATCAAGACCCGCATCACCGATGAGAACGGCGACTTCCACGGCGGCCCCGTTTACTATATCACCACTGCCTTTAAGGGTGCTTTTGGTAAGTTCCTGGCCGCTTTCTTTGCGGTAGCTATCATTCTGGCTCTGGGCTTTATGGGCTGTATGGTCCAGTCCAACTCCATCGGCTCCACCTTCCAGACCGCCTTCGGCGTTCCCTCCTGGATCGTGGGCGTGGTGCTGGTCATCATCTGCGGCTTCATCTTTGTGGGCGGCGTGCAGCGTCTGGCCGCTGTCACCGAGAAGATCGTCCCTATCATGGCCGCTATCTTCCTGCTGGGCGCGCTGGCCGTACTGGTCATCCGCATCCAGTATATCCCCGCCACCTTCGCTATGATCTTCCAGTATGCCTTTGAGCCCCAGGCCATCATCGGCGGCGGCTTCGGTTACGCGCTGAAGGAAGCCATCAGCCAGGGCGCCAAGCGCGGCCTCTTTTCCAACGAGGCCGGCATGGGTTCCACCCCCCACGCTCACGCTCAGGCCAACGTGAAGGATCCCCACGACCAGGGCGTGGTAGCTATGGTCAGCGTGTTCATCGACACCTTTATCGTGCTGACCCTCAATGCTCTGGTAGTCATCTCCACTCTGTATACCCCCGGCGGCATTCTGGCCCAGGGCTACACCGAGGAGGTTTCCCAGGTCATCAACAAGACCAACCTGGCCCAGACCGCCTTTGGCACCGTGTTCGGCACCCAGGCCGGCGCCATGTTCGTGGCCGTTTGTCTGTTCTTCTTCGCCTTCTCCACGGTGCTGAGCTGGAACATGTTCGGCAAGATCAACATCATCTACCTCTTCGGCAAGAAGGCCGCTCCCGTCTATTCCGTCATCGCTCTGGTCTTTATCTTCCTGGGCACCCTCATGTCCAATGACCTGGTGTGGGAGCTCACCGACATGTTCAACAACCTCATGGTCATCCCCAACGCCATCGCCCTGTTTGCCTTGTCCGGCGTGGTGGTAAAGATTTGTCACATGAGCAAAAAGGCTTCCAAATAATTTTGTGCAGTTTTTATGAAAACATGAAAAAGACCGCCGTCCCCTTGACAGGGTCGGCGGTCTTTTGTTATCCTGAGGGCGGATCATATGACTGACGGAAGTGGGGAGACCACAGGGAGTATGATCGTCATGATGCCGACCGTCTGGGCGCCGAAAAGTGGCCCGGAAGGGCGGCTTTTTTGCGCCCTTTTTTGCCTATTCAGGGCGGAAAGGAAGTATTTTTCATGACTGGATTCATTCATTCGCTGGAGAGTATGGGACTGGTGGACGGCCCCGGTGTACGGGCAGTGGTCTTTCTTCAGGGCTGCCCTCTCCGCTGCCTCTACTGCCACAATCCGGACACTCAAACCTTCTCCGGCGGACAGGAGACTACGCCCGAGGCCCTGGTCAAACGGCTGCTCCGCTTCCGGCCTTATTTTGAATCTTCCGGCGGAGGCGTTACCTTCTCCGGTGGTGAGCCCCTCGGACAGTCTGACTTTCTGCTGGCGTGTCTGAAGCTGCTCAAAGCAGAGGGGGTACACACCTGCATCGACACCTGCGGCGTAGGCCAAGGTGACTACGAGGACATTCTCAAACACACCGACCTGGTGCTCTACGACGTAAAGCACCATCAAAGAGAGGGTTACCGGAAGATCACCGGCCGGGAGTTGGACCCCACCCCGGCCTTTGTGGAGGCGGTCCGGAAGGCAAACGTCCCCATGTGGGTGCGCCACGTGGTGGTCCCAGGCCTCACCGACAGCCGGGAGCATCTCACCTCCCTGGGCAAGTACATCGCCACCCTGCCCCGGGTGGAAAAGGTGGAACTCCTCCCCTACCACACCCTGGGCGTTCACAAGTATCAAACGCTTGGCATCCCCTATCCGTTGGAAGGGGTACCGCCGATGGACAAGACAGTACTGGAACCTTGGAACCGGCAGCTCAATGAAGCCTGCTGCCGGAACACAGACAACTAAGAAAGGAATGGGAGCTATGAGCATCGACGTCAACTGCACCGCTTGGAAGGGATTTCGCACCGGCGAATGGCGCCACCTGGTGAATGTGCGCAATTTCATTCAGAAAAACTACACCCCCTATCAGGGAGGGGATGACTTCCTGGCCCCCATCTCCCCCAAGACCGCCAAGGTCTGGGAGAAGGCAGAGGCCCTCATTCTGGAGGAGATCAAGAAGGGCATCATCGATGTAGAGACCCACGCTGTCTCCGGCATCGACAACTTTGCCCCCGGCTACATTGACAAGGACAACGAGGTCGTCGTGGGCCTTCAGACCGACGCCCCCCTCAAGCGCATCGTCAACCCCTTCGGCGGCATTCGCAACGCCGTCTCCGCCCTGGAGCAGTACGGCTACCATCTGGACCCGGAGATCGAGCGCCACTTCCGCCTCTACCGCAAGACCCATAACGAGGGCGTCTTTGACGCCTATCCCAAGCGTACCCGGGACGCCCGCCACGCCGGTCTGCTCACCGGCCTGCCCGACGCCTATGGCCGCGGCCGCATCGTGGGCGACTACCGCCGCGTCCCCCTGTACGGCACCGACTTCCTTATTGAAGAGAAGCAGAAGGATCTGGACATGCTGGACGGCCCCATGACCGACGAGCGCATCCGCCTGCGCGAAGAGGTCCAGATGCAGATCCGCGCTCTTCGTGAGATGGCCTCCATGGCCGCCAAGTACGGCTGCGACATCACCCGCCCCGCCGAAAACGCCCATGAGGCGGTGCAGAACCTGTACATGGCCTACCTGGCCGGTATCAAGGAAAATAACGGCGCCGCCACCTCCTTGGGCCGTGTGTCCACCTTCTTGGATATCTACATCCAGCGCGACCTGGACAACGGTCTGCTGGACGAGCAGGGCGCCCAGGAGCTCATCGACCAGTTTGTCATCAAGCTGCGCCTGGTGCGTCACCTGCGCACCCCCGAGTATAACGAGCTCTTCGGCGGCGACCCCACCTGGGTCACCGAGTCCATCGGCGGCATGGGCATTGACGGCCGAACCCTGGTCACCAAGAACTCCTTCCGGATGCTCCACACCCTTACCAACCTGGGCACTGCCCCCGAGCCCAACCTCACCGTTCTGTGGAGCAAGGACCTGCCTCAGGGCTTTAAGGACTACTGCTCCAAGATGAGTATTGCCACCGACTCCATCCAGTACGAGAGCGACGAGCTGATGCGCCCCATGTACGGCGACGACTACTGCATCGCCTGCTGTGTGTCCGCCATGGCGGTGGGCAAGCAGATGCAGTTCTTCGGCGCCCGGGCCAACCTGGCCAAGAGTCTGCTGTACGCCATCAACGGCGGCGTGGATGAGAAGAAGGGCGGCGTCATCGTCCCCGGCATCGAGCACGACATGGACGAAGTGCTGGACTATCCCAAGGTGCTGGCCAATTATAAAAAGGTACTGGCCTATGTGGCTGAGCTCTACGTGGACACCATCAACATCATCCACTATATGCACGACAAGTACGCCTACGAGAGCAGCCAGATGGCTCTTCATGACACTCTGGTAGAGCGGCTGGCCGCCTTCGGCGTGGCCGGCCTGTCCATCGCCGCCGACTCCCTGTCTGCCATCAAGTTTGCCAAGGTGCGCCCCATCCGCAACGAACAGGGCGTAGCTGTGGACTTCGCCATTGAAGGTGACTTCCCCAAGTACGGCAACGACGACGACCGGGTGGACGATATCGCCGTGGAGATCGTCTCCTACTTCTCCGCTGAGCTGAAAAAGCACCCCCTTTACCGCAATGCCATCCACACCCTCTCCGCCCTCACCATCACCTCCAACGTGATGTACGGCAAAAAGACCGGCGCCACCCCCGACGGCCGCAAGGCAGGCGAGCCCTTTGCCCCCGGCGCCAACCCCATGCACGGCCGTGACGTAAACGGCGCTCTGGCCTCCCTCAACTCGGTGGCCAAGATTCCCTACCGGGCCGTGTGTCAGGACGGCGTGTCCAATACCTTCTCCATCGTCCCCGAGGCCCTGGGCAAGGACGAGGACCAGCGCCGGGCCAACCTGGTGGCTATCCTGGACGGCTACTTTGTCCAGGGCGCCCACCACCTGAACGTGAACGTCCTGCACCGGGAAACTCTGCTGGACGCCATGGATCACCCCGAGAAGTATCCCAGCCTCACCATCCGTGTCTCCGGCTATGCGGTGAACTTCAACCGCCTCAGCCGGGAGCAGCAGCTGGAAGTCATCCAGCGCACCTTCCACAGCGCCATGTGATTTTTCCACACCTTCTGCCCCGCCGGTGCAAAACCGGCGGGTTTTTTTATCTTTACGCAGCGGGGGCAGACATGGTATGATGGGGGAAAACAAACATGTGGGAGGCGCCTCATGGCCGACTGGAAGAAAAATTCACTGCATGATCTGCACATCGACAGCTACACCGCCCAGGGCTTCGGTGTGGCCCGGCTGGATGGCCGGGTGGTCTTTATTCCCGGCACCATCCGGGGAGAGGACTGGAAGGTTCAGCTGTTAAAGGTACAAAAGAACATCGCCTGGGGCCGTGGCGTGGAGTTGCTCACCCCCTCTCCCGCTCGTGTGGAGCCCGACTGCCCCATCAGCGGCAAGTGCGGCGGCTGCCAATACCGTCACATGACCTACGAGGAGGAGCTGACGGCCAAGTGGGACCGGGTCAATGACGCCCTGCGGCGGCTGGGCGGCCTGGATTTGGAGCTGCCTCCGGTGCTTGGGGCGGAAGATTCCCTGCGCTACCGCAACAAGGTGCAGCTGCCCGTGGCCCAGGGAAAGCAGGGCCTGTCCATCGGCTACTTCCGTCCCCGGAGCCATGACGTGCTGGATGTGAAGGACTGCCCCCTCCAGCCTCTGGCGGTGACCCGGCTGCGAGAGGCCTTCAAGGCCTGGATGGAACAGTGGTCGGTGCCTGCCTATGACGAGAGCACCTGTCAGGGACTGATCCGTCACCTCTATGTGCGCACCAACCAGGCGGGACAGTCTTTGTGCTGTGTGGTTGCCAACGGGAAAAAGCTGCCCCAGGTTTCCGAATTGGTGGAGGCTCTGTGCAAAGTGGAACCGGGACTCATCGGTCTGGTTCTCAACATCAATCAGGCGGATACCAACGTAATTTTAGGTCCTGAGTACCGCACTTTGTGGGGCCAGGATTTCCTGGAGGAGACCCTGTGCGGTATGACCTTCCGGCTGTCCGTCCCCTCCTTTTTCCAGATCAACTGGGCTCAGACTCAGCGGCTCTATGCCCAGGCGGTGGATTTTGCCTCCCTCACTGGACAAGAGACCGTGCTGGACCTGTACTGCGGCATCGGCACCATCTCTCTGGCTTTGGCCCAGACGACGGGGCAGGTCATTGGGGCTGAGATCGTCCCCCAGGCCATTGAGGACGCTAAGGCCAATGCTGCACGCAACAAGGTGAATAATACCCGTTTTTTCTGCGGCGACGCGGGATCAGTGGCCGCTCAGCTTGCCCGGGAGGGTGTGCGTCCCCAAGTCATCTGCGTGGACCCACCCCGGAAGGGATTAGCACCGGAGGTACCCGCCATTTTGGCCTCCATGGCCCCGGAACGTATCGTCTATGTCTCCTGCGACCCGGCCACTCTGGCCCGGGACGCCAAGCGTCTGGAGGAGCTGGGCTACCGGGCAGTCAAGGTCCAGGCCGTGGACCTCTTCCCCCGCACCGCTCACGTGGAGACAGTCCTGCTCCTGGTCCGGGCAAACTGATCCCGGACCGATGTCCTTTGTTTATCCTATTTCCATTATATATAAAGGAGTGTTGTTTATGTACGAACTTTGGGAAGGCCTGAAGCGGGCCAAAGAGTACAAGTGGGTAGAGCTCTCTCACCCCCTGGACAACGACAGTCCCTTCTGGGCTGGAATTCCCGAGGGCTCGGTGGAGCTGTGCAAGACCGTGTATGACTGGGGCAACCCCATGCTGGATTGTCTCATCCAGACCTTCTGCTTCCCCGGTCAGTTCGGCACCCACATCGACTTCCCCAGCCACTTTGACAAAGAAGGCGTCTCCTCCGAGGCCTACGGCGTGGAGCAGCTGGTCTTCCCTCTGTGCGTCATTGACGTGTCCGACAAGGTGGCCCAGGATGTGCACTATGCGGTAACTGTCCAGGATATTCTGGACTATGAGACCAAGTACAGTCCCATCCCCGAGGGCGCTTTTGTGGCCCTGCGCACTGACTGGAGCAAGCGCTGGCCCAGCATGGATGCCCTGTCCAACTTTGACGCCGAGGGCGGCGAGCACACCCCCGGTTGGTCCAGGGATGCCCTGAAGTATATCTATGAGACCCGCTCCGCCGCTGCCAACGGCCATGAAACCATTGACACCGACGCCTCCGCCCTGGCTGCTCAGGCCGGCGACCTGGCCTGCGAGCGGTATGTGCTCAGCCATGGCAAGGTACAGGTGGAGCTGCTGTACAATCTGGATCAGGTAGCCCCTGCCGGCGCGGTGGTGATGGTGTCCTTCCCCCGCATTACCGGCGCTACCGGTCTGCCCGCCCGGGTTTGGGCAGTCACCCCCTGATTATTTCAATTTCTGCCACTGTAAAGAGGAGCGCAAAGCGCTCCTCTTTATACTTTTTTAACAGTATTTCCACGATCTTTTCGTCTTTTCTCCTGTTTCCATGCTATAATAGTTATATGATTGCATTTTAAGGAGGTAGATAATGGATCACGTTCTTTTTCTGGTTGGTACCGTTATCCTGATTTGTATTCTAATGAACCGCTGGGTGGAAAAACTAGCCGTCCCCTCCCTTCTCGTCTTTATTGCCCTGGGTATGTGTTTTGGAGAAAACGGCCTTCTGCACATCCAGTTTGACGATTATGCGGCAGTCAACACCATCTGTTCTGTCAGTCTGATCTTTATTATGTTTTACGGCGGCTTCGGCACGAATCTGACTGCTGCCCGCCCGGTGGCAGTGCAATCCGTCGTCCTGTCCACCCTGGGCGTGGCCTGTACCGCCGGCAGTGTGGCGGTCTTTGTCCATTTGGTGTTCCATCTGTCCTGGGCAGAGAGCCTGCTTATAGGCTCGGTGATCTCCTCCACTGACGCGGCCTCGGTGTTCAATATCCTGCGCACTAAAAAGTTAGCTCTAAAAGAGCATACCGACTCTCTTTTGGAGCTCGAATCTGGTTCCAACGACCCCATCTCCTATATGCTCACCTCCGTCGCGGTAGCTGTCCTCACCAGGCAGGAAATCTCAGTTCCTCTTCTGCTGCTCCAGCAGATCGCTTTGGGTGCCGCAGGAGGCCTGCTGCTTGGTCGGCTGTCTGCCTGGATTTTAGGTCTTCACATAGCACCGCCTCCGTGCCTTGACAGTAGCACGTTTTCGGCTTATTCTTGTAATAAAGATTTACAATTTATTTCGATGTTATACAAAATTTAAGAAAGACGCACAGAGAAAAGAAACAGGGCGGTTTCCCCGCCCCGTTTCGACATTATTTTCCCAGCTCCTCGTGATACCGTTTCAGCATCACACAGAACTGCCCGCGCGTCAGCGGAGAGTGCAGCATCAGGTCCCCATTTCCGTTCCCGGCCATAATGCCGTTTTCCCTGGCCCACTCCACGCCGTCCTTTTCCCAGTCTGCGGGCGTGCTGTCCGGCACCGGCCTGGCCTTGCTTTTCTCATACTCCTGCATCATCTTGTTGAAAGTCGCCTGGTCCATTTCGTCGTCATCCTTTCCCAGCCGCCGGGTTACTTCCGCCGCGATCTGCCCATGCCGTGCATAGAGGTACGGCCCAGGGCAGCTCTTGTTAGCAAACCAGCGGTGTACCGTCATAACCATTTCTCCGTCCCTCGGAATGTAGGAGAGGGTCTTTCCTTTATCTCCGAACCACAGCAGCTTCCTGGCCCCGTTCCGGCGGCAAATGTCCGTTACCAGGTCCAGGAGCGCGCTGTACGCTGCATCTGTGACAGCGTAGGGGTCCTTGTTATCGCTGGCCGTCTCGATGGTCACAGCCCGATTGTCGTTTGACCGGCTGGAGGTACACCAGCTGCGGTCCTTCTCCTCGACGCACAGGCCGATGCTTCCGTCGTAGCCGACGACATAATTGCACGAGGCGTTCCCCTTTGGAAGAAAAACCTCGCAGCCGCGCTTGGCTGTCACCTGTCCCACAAAGCAGTGAATGCTGATGGTGTCAATGGCGTGGTTGCGCTTGCCGGAATGGTTCGGGGATAGCGCTGTGTGTGTAACGAGCGGGCTGTTACTCATTGGATGGCCCCTCCACAAAAGCCTTTACCGCCTGGTTATTGTCCAGCATCTCGCGCATCTCATCCAGGGCCTCGTCCACCAGGGAACTGAACAACTCAAAGGAGACCGCCTTTGCCAGCCAGGGGAACCGCTGCACAAACAGGTCGTAGACCTGCCGCAGCTTGAGCTTTCCTGTGCCCCCGCCCAGGTCCTTCTCCGCCTCCGTAACGGCCCACAGCAGCCACTCCTTGACCTTTGCAAGCTGCTTTTCCGTGGGCAGTCCAACGAAGCGGGCTACGGCTACCACCACGGCAGCGATGACCGCCAGCGCAGCCACGATAAGCGGCCAGTTTTCGATGATAAATTCCATGATGTGCCTCCTTAGTCCATAATCATTCAGTCGTCAGCTATCATTTCACGCCGTGGATCGCAGTCTGGAGCAGGAACCCAAGCAGCATCCACACTTTGTCTTTGATATGCTCCATGCAAATTTTTGCACCAAGAGCCTCGTCGTAATTCTCGGCGCTGACGCAGGCGCTACTTTCTACGACTTCAAAACCATTGCGCAGAATAGCCCGAACCACAGTGGTTTTGCCCCCCATAGTAATGACCTCTGTTTCACGGATGAAATCATCCACCATCTGTTGGCTGATACTGGGGGCCTCCGTTCGCAAATCAGGATTGATGGTTACAGGCAGATACGCCCGTTCAAACACATCCTTCGGAGACCAACTCTCGTAGCCGTCCGGGTAGCGGACGCGGTATCCAGGCTCCTCCGGTTCCATGCTCCGGGGGATGGGCCACGTCAGGTCGTAGACCTTCCCGCCCTTTCTGACCGCCGGGGCCGCTTCAATGATTTTTGTCCCGATGTAGACTTCCATAATCTTTACCTCCTCATTTTCAGCAGTCACGTTTGGCCTGCTTCTCTGTGTTGTTTTTCCCGAACACCGGGCCGTCATTGTGCTCAAAGATGTTCTCTACCACCTTGAGAACATTTACCCCCAGTATGGTTTCGATGGCCTGTTCCGATAACTCCACCACTGGGAACGGCTGCCCCAGCCGAACGGTGGAGTAAACCGCGATCAGATAGGAGACCGACACCCATCCTAGCGCCGCGATCTGCGTCGTGACAAACAGGATGCGGGTGACGGAATGAGCGGAGACGCGTTTCCCCTTTTTAGACATCCCGCTCTTTCGCCTCCAATACAGTGATGCGATGCTCGTGGTCGTCAAGCTCGTTCTGGTACTTGGTGTTGATCTCGCCCTGTTCCTTGAGGTGGTCCTTGTAACGACCCTGGAACTTCTCTAGCCCTTCCGTGAAGTGCTCCATCTTTGTATTTAGTCGGGTAAGGGTCCCGTTGAGCTTAATCATCGGGCCGCTGATAGAGGCAATCAGCCCCAGAAGTACAACGATAACGCCCACAACTTCCCACTCATTCATTTCGTCACCGCCTTTCTCTCCGAGCATACCAAACCGCCGGGAGGATTGCGCCCCGAAAGCAACAAAAATTTGAAAGAAGGTGTGTAGAGTGAAATACATTTTTCTCACGTTATATTTGCTTTGCTTCTTTATTGCCGCGCTGTGCCTATCCGCTGCGTCCCTCGGTGTACGAAAAGGAATGATTTCAAGCGCCGTTTTGCTGCTGATCTTGGCAGTTTCATTTGCCTGCTTAGCAGTCGTACTTTTCAGGGCATATAAAAAGAGAAGGTAGGTGGGTCATATTCCGCGTTTGACATACGAAAATCGTTTGCGCATCAAAGAACTTCTTGACATGGGCTTGTCTGTTCCGGACATAGCCCGCGAAATCGGCGTGCATCATGAAACGATATACCAGGAATTAAAGCGCTGTGAACCCGGACAATATGACCCCGAAAGTGCCCAGGCCGATGCAGGAGCAAAGTCAAAAAGGCAAAACAATTTTCCATCAGACGGGCAGATGTTTGAGGACCGGGCACTTGCAAAATGTGTGGCCGATTTAATTCTGGAGGACGGTCTTAATGTCCAACAGGTGATACGCTGGCTGCAAGAAGAGAGGCCCGAAAGATTTCAAAGACTGCCAAAATCACGGAACACGGTCTTTGCCGCAATAGACCACGGGCTGATACCAGGAGTTACCCGCGATACACTGAAAACAAAGACGGTCCGCCTATTTTCCAGCGACTTGATACATATTCCGCGATGGGTCATAAGGCAACTTAATCTGCACGACGGTGACGAGTTCTGCATTGAGGTGAATATAGAGAGCATTATTCTCAAAAAGAAATGCCCCAAGAAAGGAGATGGGCAACTTGAAGGATAAGAGGGTACGTTTTATCATGCTCGTGGTTTCTGCCGCATTTGCAGTTGTGGCCGGAGTTTCCTCATACATCGCATCAGATGGCCTCTCGGTGTTTGCGTCTGTTTCTATTGCCGTCTTAATCTGTATTCCGGCCACCTGGCAGTTCTTTTTTATGCCGGCTGAGCTGCGGTTGAAGCAGTATTGTCTCAGCATTGGCCTATACCTGACTTTTTGGGGAGCACCGATCTGGGTTTACTTAGCTACTTTCTACGATACAAAGTTTACAACAGGAATAGGGTATGCGCTTCTAACTGCTATGCTTATTTTCTGGGGACTTGGCGCATTTTTGAGCGACAGGCGGCAATAAGCAGAAAGGGCCGGGGATAACCCCGGCCCTTTGCTTTTACCATTCGCTCTTGTAGACGGTTCCCCAGAGAAATTCCTGCTGCTCCTGTGTCAGCCCGGAGAGCTCCAGCCATTCCCGCACATGGTCGCTCTTAGTCTCACCCTTCATAGCATCGCCGTTCTCGTCCCTCGTAGTTTCAGCCTCATTGTAGGCCACATGGAACAGTACATACTCCCACGGCTCGACACCCACAGCCTCTGCTTCATCTGCGAGAGTCATCCATTTGGTTGTTATTTTGTACTGTCCGTCGGAATGGTCCTCCAGGGCGCTTTTGTCAGCCAGATCATAGGCCGCTTTGAGTACCTTGTCTCGGGTCTCATCGTCCATGCCCCGGAAGATAGGACTTCCCGCCAGGCCGTCGGCCATGCTGCGGTAGTCGTTGGCCCGCTGGTCCGAGTACGCCTGGTAGGCGCCGCTGCCCAGGTCATCCGCGCCGAAGGTTTCCTCCTTCTCCTTGGGCGGTGCGTACTGGTCCCGGCTTCCAATAAGGTCCCGCGCCCTCTGGGGCAGAGTGTAGTCTGGTTCCTCCTCCACGGCCTTGTTGTAGCGGCTCCGCATGACGCTGTCGATGCTTGCGCCGTCCACGCCCATGCTGTTCATCAAGTCGTCCCTGATGTGTCGGTAGGTGTCCATGTCGCCCTGCTCCAGCGCTCGGTACAAGATGGCGTAATAGCGGCTCTTGTTGCTGGTGTTGGTGATGTTGTAGATAGCCTTTTCCATCTCGTATTGGAGCGGAATATTGTTGGTCTCAACCGCGGCGGTCCGGGCCAGACCCCACATATCTCTCGTCAGGTTGGATACCGGGATACCGAACATCTTTGCTCCGGCGCTCAGCAACTGCTTGATAGCATAGGCGCGGGTTCTTTTGCCGTTCCCGTCCGCGCTGTCGATGGCTGTCCGTCCGGCGGCTATCAAGTCAGAAACAACCTCCATCTCTGTGCGGGATACATCGTAGCCCCGCATGATGGACAGCGCGTCCTTCACAAAGGGGATTTGTCCCAAGGGGTTCATGCCGCTGCCGACGTTACCCTCCATGATGGCGTTCCAGGCTTTCTCCCAAGGGGTCTCCTCCTCGCCGGTGATACCAGTAAAGGCCGTCCGGAACCGCTCCCAGTATTTTTCGTCCTCGTTGTCATCTCGCATCGCGTCAACCAGGCTCTGAGCCAGAGCGTTGACCACATTGGTCACAACCAGGGCGGTGGCGGCCCGGCCCATCGTCTTGATGGCCTTGCCGCGCTTCTGGTTGTTCTGCTCGTAGCGCACCTGGTCATAGGCCCGCATCAGCAGGTTGAGGCTCATAATCGGCTCGCCCATGAAACTGGTCGCCTGCTTCACCACCGCGTTGCTGGAGCGCATGATGTTGGACCGCTGGAGCACGCCGTCTACCACCTGGGTCTGGTCGATGACTTCCGCAAACAGCTTTGCCGTCTGCTGGTAGAACGCCTCGCTGCCCTTGGTGAGCCCCTGGTGCTCCCGTGCCGTGGCCCATTCGCAGGCGTTCCACAGTTTGCTCCAGGTTACGGCGTCCGCCACGCCCGCAGGGGCGGAGAGGACGTCGTTCAGCTTCCGCACGTTCGTCCGGTTGTCGAACAGCGTCTCGGTCATCTGGTAGGGGCTGGAGATGTCAAAACCGCCTGCATCCTTCCGCATAGCGATGGGGGAGTATTGCAGGGCTTTCTTCCATCCGTTGCCCCGTGTAACGCCTCTTGCAAGGCCCCGCGCCATGTCCCGGGGGTCCAGTACCGCCGCCGCCCGGAAGAACGCCGTGGGCTGCTGGATGACCACGCGGATGTTCGCACCCATGGCTGCGCCCTTGAAGCTGCCGATGGCCTTTCCAGCAATGTCCCACATGGGGCTGTCGCCGGGGGCGTTGATGCCGTTCTGGATGTCCTCCATCAGGTTGTGCCAGTATTTTTGACTGCCAGGGCCGCCCACGCGGTCCAGCAGGCCCTTGATGGTCTTTCCGGTGGGGTTGCCCTCTTCGTCCCGGAACTGGTAGTTGAACAAGCGGTTGATGTCCTCCATCGCGCAGAGCCAGGATGCATAGTCCGTCATGTCGGAGGTGTGATTTGCAAAGGTGGTGAAGATGCCCGCCAGGTCCAGGGCATTGCTCGCGCGGGGCATCGTGGTCTTTGCCATGCCGATGTTCTTAATGGAGCGGGTGTTGTTTCCGCCCTTTTCGATGTTGCTGTGCAGGCCCTCCTTGGCCGATTTGATGGGCCAGTAATCGCTCTCGGTGAACTTCTTGTAACCATAGGCTTCCATGCTGGCCTTGTTGCCGTAGTCGGCCAGCACGCTGGCGGTCAGCCCTTGCAGGCCATCTGCAATTTTCACCTGCTCCTGTGTCAGCGTCTCGGTGATGTTCACCAGGTCGCCCTCCGTCAGACGGATGCTGTCCGTGCCGCGCCGGATTTTCGAGGTTTTGATCTCCGGCTGGACCACGCCGCCCTTGAGCAGGTGGTCGCGGGCCTTCTTGCGCTTCGCCAGTTCGTACAACTCCATCACCTGGGCCACGGAAAGGGTCAGCTTTTCACCTCGCTCCGTGGTGAAGGTCTGCGTGGTCGTCTCCAGTTCCTTCACCGTCTCGGGGGCCACGATCTTGCGGACCTCCTCGGCCACATGGTCCACCATGAGCTGCTGTTGGTCCTGCGCGTCCCGCAGCATCCGGTAGACCGCCTTGCCCGCCTCTCCGTAATGGGAGAAGAAGGTGTACGGGGTCTCCAGGTCAATGAGGGCATGGTTGGTGGTCAGGCTGCTCTTGGCCCGGCGGCTGCTGGTCCCGATGGAGATAGCCTGCGCCCAGTCCGCCGTCTTAGCATACTTGACCTTGGACAGGATTTTCCCCGCCGTGTTCACGCTGTGCTCCACTGCCTTGATGACTTGCCACACAGTTGCAAGCTGCTCGGTGTTCATGTCAGCCAGCCGGATGTCGCCCATGGCAAGTACAGCGTCAAAGCTCCCTCGGATGCCTTCTGCGTCGCTGCCCAAGAGCGACGGGTCAATGACCATATCGCCGCCCTCAGAAATGATTTTTCTGTACTCTTCCTTGAGCGCCCGGAACGCCTCGGTACGCTTGGTGGGCGTGCCGGAGCCGTCCTTCACCCGCTTGCCGGTGTTCGGGTCCGTGGTGTAGGCACTCTCCAGGTTGATGCTCTCCAGCATGGCGGCCACGGCCTGCCGCAGGCTCTCGGGGATGTGCTGCTTGTCGCTGGGGCGGAGGAGCTTCTGGGACAGGGCGCTGGTGTGGCGCATGATCTTGGCGCGCAGCTCCCGGGCGCTCCGGCGCTCCCGGCCCGCCGCGTCCTTCTCCCTGTACCGCTGTTTCAGCTTCCCGATCTGCTCCGCCCGCCGCGTCCGCTCCCGCTCCACAGCTTTTGCGGTCCGCTCCCGGTTCTGCTGCCGCAGCTCCGCAAGGCGGGCTGCGTTCTGCTCCTGCGCCTTCTGGACCCGCTCCCGGCCCTTGGCCTTGGCGTCGTCCAGTTTCCGGGCCTGCTGGTCCGCGAAGGTGGCCCGGGTCTGGGGCAGGTCAAAGAACCGCTCCATGATCTCGTTGGCCGCGCCGGTGATGGCCTGCTGCATATAGGGGCCGAAGGGGTTGTATTCCTCCACGTTGTAGATGCCGTCCATGACCTCCGCGATGCGAAGCAGTTGGTCCACAGGGTTGTTCTCCCGCTGTTCGTCGAAAAACTCAGGCCACAGTTCGGACATTTCCTGATACACCTGGTCGATGTTAGTGTGCCCCTTGCGGATGACCATGCGCCCCATCTGGTGCTTGCGCCAGTCTCCATAGTCCGGGATGTCCCTGCTGTCCTCCTCAGAGAGGGACAGGGTGGTGGACCGCAGATACGCCCGCAGGTCGCTGTACTGCTCGTAGGTCTCGTCCACGGCCACAGCGTTGCCCACCAGCTTCTCAGCGATGGCCTCCGCCCGGCGGCGGGCCTCGGTGTAGGTCAGCTCGTCCTTGCCGTCATAGCCGCTTGCAAGGTAGTCGTAAAGGCTCTGGAGGTCCTGGGTGATGTCTCCGGCATCCAGGTCCGCACCATAGGAGCGGATAAGCTCCCGGGCCGCCCGCGACACGGCCTTTTTGTCGGTGGTGACGCGCTTGGTGCGCCGGGTTTGGCCCTGCCAGTAGTCCCGGCTCTCCTGGAGCTTCCCGTTGCGGCGCTGGAGGTCGATATAGTCCTTCATCTGCTCCCGCAGCAGCTCGTTCTCCTCCAGGATTGCAGCGTAGTTCTTGCTGACCGTATCCTCCTTGAGGGAGAACCGCGCCCCCTCAACGCCATTGACCTTGGCAATGCGGTCCGCGTCGTCTCCGGCTTTGTAGGTAAGGACATTTACGCCCCTACCAGAAAGGGCGTCCCGCAGCTCGCCGCTGGCGTCGTCCGGCAGTACAGCGGCCAGGACTTCATCAAAGCCCACCGCCCGCTCCGGCTTTGCCTCGAAGATATTCACCGGCATCTGGGACACGTCAAAGAGAAGGTCGCGGACCTGGGCTGCCAGTTCGTTTCCGATATGGAAGCCGTACTCTCCATTGAATTTGCCCATGATAGCGTCGATGGTGTAAACTTCTCCGTCCGCGATCTCCACCAGCATATTCCCGATGCTGTCCGCCAGATAATAGTCGAAGCTCCCCTTCCCGTTGGGGAATTTCTCGGCAAGAGCCTCAGTAATATCCATCAGGCGGCGGTCCAGTTCATCGTGGATGGCCTTTGTCTGCTCCTCGGTCAGGTTTTGCAGCCGCCCCTCCAGCTTGTGCATATCCGCAATACTCTTGAAGCGCTTGGCGGTCCCGGCCCGCAGGCTCTTGACGCCGTAAAAGCCAGAGACGTTCTTGGTGTTTCCGCCGTTCTGACCCTTCATGGCCTTTACGATGTTTTCCAGGGTAACGGGATAGTGGGTCTGCTTGAAGGTGCGCCGGTTCCCGGCGGGGGTAAAGCGCTCCTTGTTGTTGTAGATGCCGCTGTCCGCCTGGACGCCGGAGTAGAGTTCCCGGACCCACCGCTCATACCCGTCGCGGTCCAGCACGTCATCAATAGCCCGGCGCGTGGCGGCGGCGTCCGTGACCGTCTCATAGACCGGCTCGCCGCCCTGGTCCTGGAGGTATGCCTGTACCTGGCGGATAATGCCGCTCAGCCGGAACGTAGATTTAGTCATGCCGGGGAACGCAGTCTCCAGCTCGTCCCCATATCGGTCCCGCAGCTCTTTCAGCGGGATGTGGCCGATCTCGTCCGGGTCATCCGTCCCCAGGGTTTCGACGATTGCCCGGTACTTTTCTACCCGGTCCTGGCTGTACCCCTTGTCCGCTTCGCGCTGGACCGTGGCCGCAGAAACGTGGTGCCCTGCGTCCTCCAGATAGGCAGCCTTGAGACCGTAGTTATCCATGACCTGACGCAGCAGCCCATCCTCTCCGCCATAGCGGTTCAGAAGGTCCTCCATGTCATAGGTGATGCGATACAGGTCTTGCTTGAACATCTCGTCCACTTTGCCGGACAATTCCCGCAGCCGCCCGGAAATGCGGCGCTCTGCCGCCGGGTCGGCGGCGTACTCCACCTGCGGAAAGGTCGGCGTCCATGCGTCGGCGGAGTAGACGGTGTTCTTGCGGTTTGCTTTGGGGTCGATGCTCCGCTTGTCCATGACCAGCGTAATGTCTCCGAAATTGGTGTGGGGCACGTCAGTCCGGGTAACAGCGATGGAGGGCATGGGGAAGCCGCCCAGCCGAAGGTCGCCCCACAGTTTCTCCTCCGTCAGATTATGCAGGGCAATCAGGTTCTTGGTCTCCTCCACCGGGGCCTTGAGGGAAAACTTAGTCTTGACTTCCGTGCCGTTCTGGGTTACACTCTCACCCATAGAGCGGATGCCATCTCCCACCGAGGCCGAATATGCGCCGTAGGTCTGGAGAAAAGCATTCGCTTTTTCTCTGTCCAGAAGAACAAGTTCTTTCCCGGCTTTGATTTGATTTTGCAGCCACGGGCCGGGGTTGTCCAGACCGTACACGCTGCGGATAGCGTTCACAGGGGTGCGGTCCATGCTTACGTTCCGCTCAATGCCTACCAGAAGGGGCTTTCCATCGCCGTCGATGTCGCCGGTCATAATGCCAATGCGGTCGCCCTGGCGGAAGGAAAACAGCGCGGTCTCCAGGCTGCTGTGCAGGTTTTTCCATACTCTGCGCGGCACATTGTGTTTCCCCTTCGAGGACTTGCGAAAGTCCGAAACCGTAAAGGCCAGGGGGAGCACGTCAAGCCCGGCGATGTTCAGTGCCGCCGGGGTTTCGCCAAAGTAGAACGCATCGCTGGAAGCCATTTTCCCATCGTAGAACATCTTGAGCTGCTGGGCCAGCGTCATTTGAGAGGTTCGTTTGATAGAAAATTTCGTCTCGCCGTCCGTCTGGGCGGCGTTTTTGTTCGTCTCCAGGTTCTCCGCCTGCTTTGCCGCAGCCTCCAGCGCCGCCGTCAGTTTGCCCTCGGCGGTCTGGGCCTGCTTCTTCTCCGCCCCGGTCAGCTTGCGGACGATGGCCCGGATAGCGTCCCGCACCTTCTCCAGCAAGGTGCGGTCATCCCGGTGCTTTTCAATGAAGTCGTCCAGCACCTTCCCGTCGTCAATCATGCGCCCTGCGTAGTCCGCAGCCACTTCGTCCATGGCCTGCTCGTAGGTCAGCTCTACACCCTGGGCGGCGTAGGCGTCAATGCGTCTCTGGATGCCGCTCTGCTCCTCCTGGGCAACAAAGTCCCGGAACGCCCGGTACTCCTTGGGGGCAAGCTCCTGCATCCGATGGGTCATTTCGTGCCCGACAATAGCCATGACCGGGTTGGGGTTGTTTCGTTCCACCAACACCGTGCTGCCGCTGATCTGTGCGTTGGCGGTGCCGCCGCGCACGCTGTCCACGAATTGCACCCGCACGCCCAGAGACTTCGCCACGCCGTTGATCTTGGCCGCCGTCTCTGCGGTGAGGTACACCCTCGTCTCGCCGTTCACATCATTCATGACGCGTCCGCTCTCCACGGCCTGCCGCACAAAGTCGTCGTAGACCAGGCCGCTATCGTTCCCGGCGCTCTTGGCGTAAGGCGCAGCCTGCCGCTCTCTTTGGAGGGAGAGTTCCGCGTCATTCCGCCCGGCAACATAGGCCGCATACTTCTGCGCCGCGCTGAGCTGCGCGCCGTACTCGCTGCGGACCTTGCCCATATCCATGCCGGAAACGCCCGCCTCGTAGTAGGAGGCGAACCCGGCGTAGAAGGTGTCTGCGCTCACGCTCCCGTCGTAGGCCGTCCGCAGCGCCTTGGCCCCACGCTCACCCAGGGATGCCGCAGCGCTCTGGACCCGGCGAATGTCATAAGCCTGGGCTGCCATAGGCCGCTGCTGCACAGGGACGCTCTGGGGCGCAGCAGGGGAGGGAGCGGCTTGCTCCATGTTCGTTTCCACGCTGGACTCCATGGTGGCCGTGTTGCGGCTTGCAAGGGTCTCGACAGCGGTTTTCACAGCCTTGCGGCGCTGCGCCTTGCTCATGTCGTCCGCCAGTGACAGTCCTGCGTCCTGGGCAAGGGTACGCACGGCGCTGGGATTGCCCAGAATGTCGGTGGCTGTGCTGTTGGTCACGCCGCCCTTTCGGGCAGCTTCGTCGGCGGCCCGCAGCAGCAGGTCGTCGCTGTTCTCCTCTGCGTCGATGGCCTGCACGTTGGCCTGGTACAGATGCCCCAGCTCCGCGTTGGTGATGGTTTCTCCGGCGTCGAGCTTCTGCTGGAGCTGCTGGGCCAGCTGATAACTCCGGGTGGAGGGGTCGCTGGCAAGTCCCTCCTGGATGGTGGCGAGTACAACATCATCGCCCATCTCTTGGAAGGTTGCACCAATATCTTCCGCAGATTTTCCTCCGGCGTTCTGGGTGTCCTTCCCCGAGGTCTGCTGATAGACGTTGTATGCGCCTCCAGGCACGTTCAGCGTGCCAAATGACAGCGCGGACGACGCCGCAGTGTCACCCAGTCTGCCCAAAACATCTCCGCTGTCATAGGCCCACTTACCTGTGTCGATCTTGCTGCCGATTTGCGTGCCAGCAATAGTAACACCCTCCTGAGCCACTTCCTGGGCGGTCTCCTTGGCAATATCCACACCCCGGCGGGTAAGTTCCCGCTTTACAGCCCCGATGATGCTATCGTCTGCGCCGATTTTGTCCAGAATTTTGAAGGACTTTGCCAATTCATCCAGCTGGACAAATTCCAGTGCGGCGTTTCCGATGCCAACCCCGGTTGCAATTTTGCTCGCCGTCTCCTCAGAGATGCCGTTGTCCAGCATCTCTTTATAGGCGTGCCCCGCCTCGATCTCAAAGTTTGCCTTGGTGCTGCCCACCTGTAATCCGGCCAGAAAAGCGCCGGGGACTGTAATAACTTCTTCCGGCACCAGCACTTGAGGTCCCGCTTGTCCAGCAATAGCCGCGCCGGTTGCGGCAGTCCCGGCAAGGCCGACGGAGAGGGGGTCTGTCCACTGGCGAACCTGCTGCCCCAAAAGTTCCATACCGCCAGAGAGTGCGCGAGAGAGAAAACCGCCCGCTTCAAAGTTATATTCATCTCCGGCCATTTTCTGTGCATATTCATCTGCCTGGTTTTCCTGGCCGGTCATATCCTTATACAGCTCGCGGCCATAAACTGCATTGTCATACCCGCGCTTAATGCTGCCTATGGTCATGTCATACAGAGTGGCTTTTCTCGGCTTTTCCGTGGGCTTTTGCGATTGAGCCGGTTCTGTCCCAAGCGCTGCCGGTCTGTAATACCTGTTCGGTACGATAGCTTTCGGCGGCGTATATGTCCCAGGGCGCACAGTTTCGCCCCTGCGGCTGGCATCAATAGCCTGCTCCAATCGGCTTTGCCCGGTAGGGTTGGCTTGGGGAGAGGCCCAGGGCACCGGGGAGGGAGCGCGCGAAGTGGCGCGCTCCTCCCGGCTTCCTGTACCCATAGCGTTATTTTTAGGCGTCTGCGTCCGAGGCGGCACAGCCTCTCCGCGCCGGTTCGCATCAATAGCATCGGTCAATCTGCTCATAGTAGCGCCTCCTATCTCAGGTTTGGCAGGAACGGGGGTTTCATCAGTCCTCCCGAAAGACTGTTCTTGTAATTTTGGGCGTTATACCCAGGCATCCAGCCGACGGTCAGCTTTCCGTTTTTCCCGGTATATACATCCACCTTGCCTTGCTCGGCCAGCTGCTGCACCGTCTCAAAGCTGATGGGGCCAAGGCCCAGGGCCAGAACAGAGCTGGTATCCAGATCGTTCAGGGAGTATCCTTCCTCGCCGGTTCCTCCGTCGGTCCCGCTGTCACCCTTGTTCTTCATCCACTCGGCGTAATAGTCCGCCAGCTTTCCGGCCTGGGTCGTGTTGTACCCGGCGGTCAACAGCCAGGCATAGGCGTCGCCCTCGCTGCGGATGCCCGCGTCATACATCCCGGCGTAGACGTCCTTGTTGCCGGTTCCGCCCTTGTTGCCGCCGCCGGAGGAAGAGCTGCTTCCTTTCCGCGTTCCGCTCACAGAGGCGTGCTGTGCCTTGTCGTATGCAGTCTTGAGGTTCTTGATCTCCGCATCCGTATAGCCCAGGGCCTTGTACCCGGAGAAGTCGCCCGCCGCTGCAAGGGTCTGAGCCTTGGCAAGGGCCTGGTTATACTCCTTTTCGCTGGTGTACTGGCTGCGCTCCCAGGCGGTCTCGTCCTCATACCGCTTGTCCGCGATGTCGTCCCGGCCCACCTGATAGTTCCACTCGTTGTTGTAGCGGTTGTCCGAAATCTGGTCTCGATGCACGCCGTAATCGAAATTGCGGTCCGTGTTCCATTGGCCCAGCAGGTCCGCGTACTTGGCATAGTCGCCCTGCTCCAGCGCCATGAGCATTTCCAGATTGGCCCGCTGGGTGTTCCCCTCGTCCATATACATAGAGTAGGCCAGCTGCCGCAGCTCCGGGATTTTATCTGCCAGGGCGGACATATACCCGTCGTAGGTCTGCTGCGCTGCGCTACTCGCATAGCTGCTTGCAAGGCCGCCGGTGCGGGCGCTGACCTGCCCCAGCGTGTCCTGCATAGCCCGCTCTCCGTTGCGGGTGTAGCTCTCCTTGTACTGCTGATAGGTGGGGTCCTTCTCCGGGTCATAGGTGAACGCCTCCCGGTTAAGAATGGCCTCCGTCAGCTCGTCGATTTTCCCTTGGTATTTGCTCGTATAGGTTGGCGCGGAGCCGTAGCTGAACTCCTCCTTCTTGCTCGTCTGGAAGGGGATGTACTGCGAGCCGTCGCCTCCGCCGGAGTAGCCATATTTCCCCCGGATGCTCTCCGCCTGCTTGTGGGCCGCCTCCATGCCCGCCTTGTCTCCGGCGGCATTTGCTTTATTCCAGGAAGAACCGGCTGCGTCAAGTGCGGCTTTGTCCAGGTCCGACATTCCTGCCATAGAGGCGTAGTCGTTCCCGCTGCTGTCCAGCGGTCTATAACCAGAGCTTGTGCCCTTGATGTCCTGAGAAATCCGCTCCTCATCCTTCTTTTTGGTTGCCATGGTGTTACCCCCTTTACGTTGTGCCCTTCTGCTCCAGCGCCGAAACGCGGGCGGCCAGGTGGTTGACATCGTTCCCCAGGCCGGAAAGGCTGCTCTGCACGCCGGACATCGCGCTGCTCAGCGTTGCGACGCGCTCCCCCTGGGAGGAGATGCTTTGCTGCATCGTCTCCTGGTTCTTTTTGATCTGCCCCAGCATAAAGTCCAGGTTCTCTTGCAAGTTCCTGGTGTAGCTGCACAGGGCCTTGACCGTTCCCGCCACATCGTTTCGGTCATAGGACGGCGGGTTTCCCGGTAGTGTCGTTGCCATGCGCTCGCCCCCTCTTAATATTCGCTGCCCACCGTGAAGTCACGGACTAGGCTCTTGATAAGACATGGGCCTTTGCCGGACAGCCGGATGCGGAAGTTGTCGCACCGCACCGGCAGGATGGGGATTTGCAGGGTCTTGGCCCGCTCGTTGTGGGTGGCGAATACCTGCCGGAACGGTCCGTCATCCACGCTGATCTCCGCCTTGAGCCAGGACCCGGCCTCCAGGTCCGCCCGCAGGTACAGCTTGGAGTAGCCCTTCCGTCCGTGGGTGGTCTCGTCCATCTTGCAGAGGGTGGCGCTCCACGGGATGCGCCCCTCCTCGGAATAGTCCTGCCCGGTTTTCATCAGCTTGCCGGTTCCGCCGTCCAGGTAGTACAGCACGCCGTCCAGCAGGGCAAAGTCTGTTGCGTGGGTCCCGTCCTCCCGCAGCCACACGCCCCGCATCGTGTCGAACACATAGAGGTTCCAGTTTCCCTTGCTGTCCCGCATGGAGATGTAGTAGCGCTCTCCGTCTGTCCCGGCCACAGCATCGTCGAAGCGCCTGGTCCCAAAGTTCTCGCTGATAAGCTCCGGCGTTCCGCCGGTGTAGGCGTACACGCCGCTCCGCCCCTTGTAGAACAGGGTCTCATTGATGATGCACAGGCTTTTCTCGCTGCCCTCCTGCACGCCGGGCACGGTATAGGTGTAGATTTCATACTGGGCCGGATAGTTGCCCAGGACCTTATGCACGCAGTCCTCTTTCCAGAAGAGGACCGTGCTGCCGTAGGCTACGCACCCGGTAAAGGCCCCATCCGTACCAACCGCCACGGCGTAGCTGTCCGTGGATAGGCCGTCGTAGACGTAGAAGTTGGTCGGGTCGCCCAGGGCAGAGGCCCAGATCGTGGTCCCCTCCGCACCCCAGATGCGGTTGTCGCACTCGCAGATACAGGTGAGGTCTGGCACCTTCCGCTCCATCAGCACGGTGCCCGCCTCGGCCCCGGCCTTGAAAATATCTTTATCAAAGGTCAGCGTCCGCCCGGACAGGGAGCGGATGATATGGCTGCCGTTGTTGCTGGCATAGGTCGTGCAGCCGGTGATCTCGATTGCATCCCCGGCCTTGAAAACGTCCTTGAACTCCGGGTACTTGTGCAGCAGCGCCTCGTGCATGATATAGGTGATTTGATAGGTCCCGTCGCTCTGCTTGGCGCTGCTCTGGACCACCATGTACTCCTTGGCGGTGTCGCACTTGTGCTGGATAAGGTCCCCGTTTTTCAGCTTGTCCGGCGTGGTCGCAGACCCGCCGCTCATGGTCAGCTTTCCGTTGCCCTTGTCGATGCTGGCCCCGGTGTAGACCGTGATGGAGGTATTTGCCGCCACCCCGGACAGGGTGTAGCTTTCGGTCTCCGCCTGGTCGATATAACTCTGCTCCGGCACGGTCAGAGTGTTGGTGGTAAAGGTGACGTTTCCGGCATATCCGCTGTACTCCGCCGCCAGGTTCCCGAACTTGTCCTCCTTGGTGTCGTAGTACACCTTGTCCGGGAAGATCACGATTTTGGTGTTGATGGTGGCAAACTGCTTTTCTCCGGCGGTGACGGTCCCAACCTTCCGCCCGTCGTATAGAAAGTCCTTTCCGTCCACCACGCACAGCTTCCCCCGGGCATACAGCCCCGTGGGGGCCTGATACTTTCCGGTGCTGGCCCGCCCGTCCCGCTGGCACAGGTAGGGGAACCGTGTGGAGGAGAGGTTCACGCTCTCCTCCAGCTCGCCCTCGCCGCCGCTGTCCTGGTAATTCACACCGCCGAAGGTGACGATCTGCCGGGAGGCTTTTCGGTTGGTCCCGTTCAGATAGGGTAGCTTCATCTCCTCACCTCCAGTCAAAATACATTCTTGTAATAGCCCGCGCCGATGGGCGCATGGCTGCGGTGGTAGGCTTTCTTCCACTCGTCCAGCGCCGTGTTGTAGGCCAGGGCACTGTTGTTGTAGTTGTCCAGCTCCCGCAGGTAGAAGTCGGACTTGCTCATAAGGTACAGGTCATACAGCCCGTCGTAGGGTGCGGGCACCAGCAGCGGCTTGTCCCCGTCCTCCGGGTAGTTCCTGGGGTACTCCGGCAACTCGCTCCACCGGCACGCCTGGCAAGAGGAGCAGTCCATAGCGCGGTCGTAAAAGATTTCCGTGCTGCCGCACACTGGGCATACGCCCGCCGGTCCGTGTAGCCCGCTCCCGCTCGTCAGCCGGTGCCGCAGGATGACCTCCCGATAGAGCTGCCCGTCCAGCTCCAGCAGCCACGCCGCCTTGGTCTCGTCGTCGATGGCATCCGGCCTCGCCCGGTTCACCCGCTCCAGTACCTCGTTGATACTCGGCATCTCGTCCTCACAAACTCCTTTCCGCTCCGTCCGCCTCCCGGCGGACATCCGCTCCAATCCGTTGCTCGTCCTCTCCGGGGCAAGCCCGCTCCGCTGGGCTTTGCCCCGGTAAAATCGTGTCCCCGTCCCCGCCGACCCGAGACCCAGCTTGCGGTCTCGGGTCGGAAAGGGAGTATAGCAGAGCGAGCGAGCCCTGCCGCTGGCGGCGGGGCGAGGGATGCGGAGCTTATACGACCGCGACCCACACGCCGTTGTTCTTCACATACAGCCCGCCGGTTTTGCCCGGTACGCTCTCAATCGTGTAGCAACCATCGCTGCCCGGAGCATCCGATACAACGATAGAAGATTTAAGATTAAAAGCGGGACGCGGGGCGAAGTTCGCGAGGTAGACGTTGTCGTAGTCCACGGTGCCGTCGGAATCGATGACGTACGCGCTGACGCCATCGGAGAACGGGGAGCGCAGGCCCCAGTAGATGGCGGTCGCCGTCTCGTCCAGGTTGGCGATGCACTTGTTATTGTCTGCGAAGTAGGCAAACTTCTTGCCCTCCGTCTGCCAGCCGCTCACTCCCGCCTCTGTGCAGGACAGGGCAAAGCCCTTGCGGTAGATGGTGTGCAGCGTAGCCACACCGTTTCCCTCCGCCACCACGATGGGCACCGGCACGATGCAGTCCCGGATTTCCGGGTCCAGTTTCAGCGGCCAGATACCGTCGCAGAAGTTGTCCAGCGTACACCCGAAGTAGCGGTTTTTGTAACCGTTGCTGTCCGACGCGTTCCAGGCGATTTCGCTAAACGCATCCTTCCGCAGCATGGTGACGCCGGTTCCAGACCCGTAATGGTCGTTATCCAGCTTGATGAACTTCTTCCCCTGGCTGTTCTCATTCAGCTTGACCAGGCTGCCGTTGGCAAGATTGGAAAGTAACTGTCCCATAGCGTTTTGATCTCCTTTCTTGGGCAGCCGTTGGCGGCTCTGCCGCCTTACGGATGCCGCATACCCCTTGCGGGTGGATTGTGGCAGGGGAGCGGGCCGGTTCCGCCCGCCCCCGCCGCCGGACCTCTGCGCAGCCGTCGGCAGCTTTGCTGCCATACGGATGCGGCGTACCCTTTACGGGTGCTGCGCGCGCCAGGCTCGCCTCCAGCCGTGCGCGCATCTCTGTTCTGAGCTGCCTCGTGTCTCCGTGTTTGGCGTGGGCCTCCCAGGAGCCGAAGCACTCCATGATTTTCTCCCGCGTGATCTCACCGGCTGCATACTGCCGCTCCCACAGGCGGATGCGTCGTTTCATCCGCTTGATGGAGGCATACCGCAGCTTTTTGACCACCTTCCCGCTCTTGGTCAGGTAGGTGTGGAACCCGCAGAAGTCGATGCCGTTTTGCAGGGGAAAGATGTTGGTCTTGTTGTTCAGCTCCAGCCCCAGCCTTGCAAACTGTTCCCGGATAAGGGCCAGCGCTCTGCGCGCTGTCTCCATGTCCGGGCAGATCACATACCAGTCGTCCATATACATTCCGGCCAGCGGCAGGCGCAGCACCTCGTTGATGTAGTGCATGATGGAGCAGACGAAGAACACGGCGTAGATGTGGCTGGTCTGGTGGCCCAGGGCCAGCCCATCGCTCACCTCGTCGATGTACCGAAACATCAGCTCCAGGATGCGCCGGTCTTGGAAGCGCTTTGCCAGCGCCGCCTTGAGGCGGTCGTGGCCGATGCTCTGGAAGAAGTGCCGGATGTCGCCCTTGATGACCGCGCCCTCGGCGTAGTCCCACTCCTCCATCGGGCGGTGCGGCAGACCGGCAGCGCGCCGCGCCGCCTCGTCCGCGCCCTTCTTGCGGAGAAAGTGGGTCCTCATGTGCTGCTCCAGCATTTTCAGGCCGAAGTGTACCCCTTTCCCGACCTGTGCGGCGTAGGTGTTCCGCGTCAGACTCCGGGATAGCTCGTCGTACACGACGTAATCCGTAAGTGCGTGCTGCACCACCTTGTCCCGGAATGTTGGGGCCTGGATAAGCCGCTTTTTCGGCTCGTAGATCAGGAACGCATCCAGCGGGTCCGGCTGAAAGGTCCCCTGCAAAAGGGATTTGGAGAGTATCAGCAGCTCCTCGATTGCGCTGTATTCAAAGGCTGCGGTACTCCCTTTGCTCCGCTTGCACCGTCTGGCCCGCACATAGGCGTCCCATAGGGTGTCGAAGGAGCATAGTTCCTCATAGGTCATGGTTGCACATCCTTACTTGGTTTGGATGCGGAGGAGCGCTGGGCATCGCTGATAGCTGGCGGCACCTCCCTCCATAGAGGTGCCCGGGGGCCTTCCCCCGGTGTCGGGTCCGTCAGCGTCGATACCATGTGTTCGTCCTGGCTCGCTGCGTCCTCCATGCAGCTTGCCGCGACAGGATATGGCCTCCTTTGATGATAGGCCTCTGCTTTCCCCCGGGCGGGGTACTTGTACGCGGTGTTCCATCAGAGCGGGACGCGGGGCGAAGTTCGCGTTGTAGACGTTGTTGTTGTTCACGGTGCCGTCGGTATTGATGTTGTACGCGTTGTTGTCATCGGAGTTCGGGGAGCGCAGGCCCCAGTTGATGGCGCGAACAGGCCATACCCTAATGAAAGACAGCAGGGTGCAGGATGGCTTACCGCCGCCCCTGTCCGTACCGTCCTGCATCCGTTTTCATGGCCGCAGCGCGGGCCTTGTCCTTTTCGTACCAGGCCGCGCACATATAGCGCACGGTCATGGATGCCCTGGAAAGGACGCTCGCCTTGTGGGAGTTTATGCCTGGGTACTGGTCGCTCTCCTTCATGCGGATAATTTTCCGCTCCAGCTTTTTGCACTCTCGCAGTGCCTTTCTCTGGAGCATAAGCCGGTCCCTCGGCGCTTCCCGAAGGTCGATAAGGTTCGCTTCCTCAATGTCTCCGCAGATACTCTCTGCGGTGTTCATCAGGCCGGTGCCGGTGGTGTAGCGGTACTTCTTGGGGATGACCTTTTCATTGGCGCACGCGTCGCAGATCGTCAGCCAGAGGTCCGCCGCCTTATTGCCCAGGATGAACTCCTTTTCTTCCTGTTTCGTGGGCTTACGGTCCATGCGGGCACCTTCTTCCTCTGATCTCCTCCAGGAGACCGCAGTTGCCCTCCACGTCCAGCGTCAGGTCCCGGTGCATCCGCACCGTCACCGGCTCGCCGGTGGGGGAGGTCCCCATGAACACCACGCAATCCGCCGTCCCGCAGTTCCGGCACGGCTGCTCCAGCTCTGCCAGCAGGTTCGCCACCAGGCAAGACGCCTCCGCGCAGCTCTTACAGGCTACTCGTTCCATCAGCTGCCTCCGGCCCCTGGGCCTTGTCCGCGCTCTGTACGCTATTAAGCTGTCCCTGGAGCGTGGTGAGCTTGTCGTTGAGGCTTGCAAGCGCGTCCTGGGCGCTTTCTTTCTCGCTGGTCTCCTTGGCAAGCGCAGCCTCCAGCGTTGCCACCTGAGAAGCCAAAGCGGCCACGTCGCCGCTCTGGTCCTCCCGGACCAATTTCAGCCCGTGGGTCGCAATGCGGAAGGGGCCGGTGTGGGTCTGCACCACCTCGCCCTTCTCATTCAGCACTTCGATGGGACCGGCGCACAGCGCGTCCAGGGCAGTGCCGGTGATGCCGCCGGGCAGCTCCACCACCACGGCCTGCCTGGGCAGGCCGCCGATGCGCTCCGTGGTCACAGTAAAGCCGCTGTCCTCCACGGTGTATTTTCCTGCTCTAATCATGGTTGGTTCCTCCCTTACCCGATGTTGATGTAGATGTCGCCGTTGGCCCCAAGGCCGGATGCCGGAGCGCCGCCGCCGAAGTAGATGTTGCGGAAGCCCTTGGTGCTGCCGCTGGTGGGGGACACGCCCCCCACGGTCCCGGTGAAGGTCCCGCCGCTCTTGGGCATCTTGGTGTCCGCATAGGCGAAGATGTCCCGGGCCTTGCCCGTGGGGTCGTAGGTGGCCTTGTGCATATCGCCCGGGTTCACCGCGTCCGCTCCCTTGGGGATGCCGAAGTCAAAAATGGGGGCCGCATCCGGGCTGCCCACCCGCCGCGTCACCGTGGCCTTGCTACCAGCTGCCAGGGTTTCGGTGTTCCCCACCTGGATATTGGGGGTTCTGCCGTCTGCGCCCGCAGGCCCCTGCTTGCCGGTCGCGCCCGGGTCCCCTTTGGGGCCGGGGTCGCCCTGGGGTCCCGGCTCACCCTGGATGCCCTGCTTGCCGGTAGCACCGGGGATGCCCTGCGGGCCCTGGGGGCCGTCCTTGCCCTGGGGTCCCTGGGGACCCACAACTTGGCCGAGATCAAAAGTAGGCATAAGTTTTTCCTCCTTCCGTCAGATGTCCAGGCACAAATGCCCTTCTAGATTGATGTAGTAATTGGGTCTCTGATCTCCCGTATAGGAGCAGAGCAGATGCCCGTCCTCAGACACGTTAAACGTGACCATGCCAGAGGTCTGTACTGCCACGCCGTCGATGCCGCGCGGCCCCGGCGGGCCTTGGATGCCCTGAGGACCGCGCGCTCCATCTGCGCCGTGTGGCCCTGTCTCGCCCTGGATGCCCTGCAAGCCTCTGGGTCCCTGGATGCCCGGGACGCCGCGCTCTCCAGTCAGGCCCCGCTCGCCCTGGATGCCCTGCTTGCCGGTTAACCCCTGCGGCCCGGTAGCACCCTGGTCGCCCTGGTCGCCCTTCTTTGCGATAAGCAGCCAGTATGCGCCCTCCACGCCGCCTCCGTCCGCTGTGTCAACCGACGGGTCGATGCCCGCGTTGGTCTGTTTGCAGATGTAGGAGCTACCCAGCCTGGAGACCTTCTGGAGCGGGAGGTAGGTCTTTGCTCCGCCCCAGGGTTCCCATACCTTCACGGCGGCCTCCGCCTGCTCCAGCGCGTCGATGGCGTTGCTCACCAGCTCAGAGACCTGGGGTACAATTTTGTCGATTTCTACCTGGAGCTGCTGCGCCTGGGTGGGCGTCGGCTCCTTGGGTGTGTTGTAGGTGTCGTTTCCCTTCACCAGCAGGTAGTCCGTCACCGTGATGGACACGGCAGAGGGTTCCGCTTCCTTGTAGCCCTCAATGGTGAAGCTGCACCAGCCAGGGAGGGACAGCGGCTCTGCCGGGATGGGCGTGTCAAACACGAGCGGGTCCTTTTTTGCCACCAGGTCCTCCACGCTGTTGTAGAGGACCACAGCCACAGGCTTTTCGCCCATGGGGTCCCGCCAGATGATGCGCTTGCTGTACTGCTCCCAGTCTGCGCTCATGGTGATGTGCAGCTTGGTCGCGTTGGCTTCTCCCTGCACCCCGGCGTTTTTGTTGTCCTTCTTGACAAATTCACCGTTGACATTGATGTTGATGGTTCTGTCCATTTCCGTTCCCTCCTTTCTTCCTGTATGAAAACGGCGCAGCGGGGCCGGGAAGGGAGGAAAAGGTCCCGTCCGAACCTCGCTGCGCCGTGTCGCAGCCGCCTGGGTATTCGCGGTAGGTATGCGGTTGTCCCAGAGCCGGAGCATCAGACGCCCCGGGCCTTGGCCTTCTCTGCGTAGCGGTTGCTCTCCTGGTCAATGAGGTTCGCGGTGGCAGTGTCCTGGTTCATGCTCTGCTCCAGGACTTCGGCAAACATCCGCTTGACCTCTACCGTCTCGCCCCGCTTGATCTGGACCCGCTCGCCGTTCACGGCCACAAAAACGTCGTCCTTGTACTTGCCGTTGTCCTTGAACAGGCGAATGGGCACCATATCGTCGTAGGGGTCATGGGCAGGAGCGGCTTCCTTCGCAACCGTGTCATCATTCTGGGCGGTTTCTTTGGCGGCCTTGATCTCCGCCGCCGCTTCCGCCTTTGCGTCGGCCACGATTGCAGCGGCCTTTGCTCGGGCCTCCTCCAGGATTTTCTCCGCCTCGGCAGCGGCATCCACCTGGGGGGCTTCATCCTGCATCTCCTCTGCGGGCTTCTTTTTCTCAGCCATGGTCAATACCTCCTTCATGGTGTGGGGCCGCCTGCCGCAGCGGGCGGCCCCGGTGGTTTATCAGGCTGCACCGTTGAAGGTGGAGGTGGTCTCAATGCGGACCATGTAAGGCTCCACCAGGCGCTCGGCAACCTTGGTCGCTTTCCAACCAGCGGTCGCGCGCTGGTTCAGGGGGTCGGCAGTACCAGCGCTGCCCAGCTGCTTGACGATGTGCTGGAGGCCGCCGCCGGTGATCTCCGTCACGCCGTAGGCATCCGCACCCAGAATGAGGGTGGAGTACACATCCCGCTTGCTGGCCTGGGGGCTGCCCTCGTTCCCGGCGGCATCCTTGCCCGCCTTTTCCCATACCTTGGCCTCGCTGGTCTCCACGAAGCGGACGCCCTCAATGCGCCCGATCTCGCCCTCGTAGATGCCGTCGGGGTCGGAGTAGGTCTTGACGTTCACCCACTTGGGGTCGGACATCAGATCGTAGGAACAGTCGGGGTGGATGATACCGGCGTAGTAGCCGTTGATCTTGGGAGCGTTCATCACCTTGAGGAACCGTACCGCCTTGCGAACCGCGTCCACGGTCAGGTAGTGGTTCTTGGTCAGGTCGGTGGTGGCACCGCCCACCAGCTCAGCCCGGGCCTTGACCTGGCCCTCGGCGTACTGGACATTGGTGCCGCCGTTCAGTACCTCGCGGGTGATGGTGTCCAGGGTCCGGCCCGCCTGGCTGCCCAGCAGCTTGGTGGCCTGCACCAGGTTGTTGTCAATGGCAGTCAGCAGCAGGATGTCGGACAGCTCCACGAAGCCGCCGTACTGCTTCACCTCGGCAGTAATGGTGCTCATGCTGAGCTTCTGGCCGTCGGGGGTCACGCCCTCGGTCAGGGGGGTGAGCGCCTTGGGCAGGGGGTCGTACTTGCGGAACTCAATGGTCTTGCCGCCGTTCTTGGGGATGGGGTGCTTCTGGGCGAACTGGTCATGCACCAGTTCCGGCTCCGCCATATCAATGAGATAGTCGGAGTAGAAGGTTTTCATCTCGTCGGACAGCCCGCCGTCGCCGGTCACGTTGGTGTTGCCGTCGAACAGGTTCAGCACCACGGGCAGCAGCAGGAACTTGTCCGCGCTCTTGGTCTTAAACATAAGTCTATTCTCCTTTCCCATGCGGGAGGGGGAGAGCCGTTACAGATTGATGGTTTCCCCTCGCGCAACTCTGCGGGCGACCTCGGCCCGGTCCTTCTTGGACCACTTGCTGGGGTCGTCCTTCACGGTAAATGCGCTCTGGGCAGAAGTGCCGTTCTCCTGGGGCCTCGCTCCCTTGGCGCGGATGCCAGCCACCACCTGCTTCTCGGTGGCCTGGGCCTGCATCTGGGCCACGCCCGCCTTGATCTCCTCCATGTGGATGACCTCATAGGCGTGCTGGACGGGAACGCCAGCTTTCAGCATAGAGAGGAACCGCTGGTCCTTGACCTCTGCATTAAGGTCAAAGCTGGGGTACAGGCTCTTGACCTGCTCCGCCTCGCCATACCATCTCTGGAGCTGCCGCTGCGCCGCCTCCTCGCCCTGGCGCATCCGCTGGGCCTTGAGGAGTGCTGCGTTGTCCCGCTGGAGTTTCTGAAACTGCTTGTACTGCTCCACGCTCATGCCTGCTTCTTCCGCAGCCTCGGACCAGTACGCATCGTCATTCTCAACGGCGGCGGTCAGCTTGTCGATGTCGCCGTCCCCGATGTGATAGCGCTGCATCAGCATATCCACGAGGGGCTGATAGCTGCCCACCTGCTGCTCCAGGTTTTGGGTCTCCCGGAACCGCCGATTGATGATGCGCTGGGTCTCCTCGGTGTAGATGTCCTTGTACTCGCCGTTCACAAGGTCAAGAAACGCCTTTCTTCTGCTTTCCAGCGTATCGGACGTGGTTTGCACGCCCGGCTTGTTGTCACTCCCGGCGTCGGAGGACTGCGCTTGCCCGTTCTGTCCGCCGGTGTCACCAGCCGCCGCCGGTGCCGCCTGCTTGCCGAACAGGACATTTTGGAACTCGCCCGATTTTCCCCGGCGGGTGCTACCGGGGGATGCCTGGGAACCGCCCTGGGTGCCGTCACCAGCCTGGGATGCAGGGGCCGCCGCCCCAGCGCCCGCTCCGCCAGCAGCAGCGCCGCCGTCGAACAGGTCCAGCCGGATGTCCAGCAAATGAATGTCTCTCATAGGATTGCCTCCTTCTTCGTCGCGGGTGTCTCGCCCCCGTGCATCGGTCCTGGTACTTCACCAGGGCAGCGGCAGAACGTATGCCTCTGGCCGCTGCCCCCGTAGGTGAAGCAGGAGGACAGCATAAGCGTACCAAACGCTTTTCACGATTGCGCCCCGAAAACAGAAAAAATTTTTTTATTCCTCCAGATACTCCACGCAGATGCAGTCCGGGTACTTGGCCTCGATCTGTTTCAGACCGATAACCGCCGCGTCAAACGCCCCGCCAGCGGCAGAGTCACCGTTGAAGTGAAAGGCCACTCTGCCGCTCTCCATGGTCTGGTCATAGGCAAGCGTGGAACCGCCCTCTGTGTTTTTGATATAGCCGCCCAGGGCGTAGAGGATGCCGGAGATGGCGGCGCACACCTCCGGGTGGCCCGTGGCGTGCCCATTGGCAAACAGCGTGTAGCGCGTTCCGTCCCGCTCGGCATAAACCGTTGTCATGGTGTGCCTCCTCTCAGCTCTGCGGCGCTGCGGCGCTGCTCTTGGCGTTCATGTTGGGGGTGCTGCGGGCCGCAAGCCTGGTCCCGTAGTCCGTCATGGGTGTTTGCGCCTGCATGATGCCGCTTGCAAGCCCGCTCCCGCCGCCTGCCGTTCCTGCGGGCGGCTGCTTCCCGCCTGCGCTCTGCCCGCCGTCCTGTGGCGCTGCGATGCCCATGTCCTTCCCGGTGAGCGACTGGATGATGAAAGCCATCTGGTCAAGCTGCTGGGACATCTGCTGGCAGATGTTGAGGAGCGTCTGGCCCTGCTGCACCTGTTCTAGGACCTTCTCCTTGCCCTCAAACTCCATCATCTCCAGCGCGCCCATGGCCTCCTGTGCCCGCTCCGGGTTGAAGAAGCCCAGCCCGTACAGTTCCTTGGCCCGCTCGTTCTGTTCCATGCGGGAGAAGGGGTTCTTTTTCTGCGCCTTGATTTTCAGGTCGAATACAGGCCGCCGGAAGATCGTGTTTCCATAGCTGTCCTGGCCCATCGGCTGCTCCCGCAGTCCTGCGTTGTTCATGTCCACGAACCGATAACTTCCCGGCGTCGTGCCGGTGATGCGGAAGGACCGCACCTCGTCGTAGAACTGCCTCATGCGCTCAATGGACATGGAGTTGATTTTGGCGTCCGCCCGGTAGCTGGCGGAGATCATGTCCCGGCTGGTCTTGTTGCCCGCCTCCTGGAGGGCAGCGATGGCCGCAGCAGCAGTCACGCCGGACCCTGCGCTGCCGCTGTTCACGTCCCGGTTGCTGGAGGTGTCCTTCATCTCTTCGATTTTCAGCTGTGCCACCTGCACATAGATGTCGGAGAGGGGCTGGGTGACGATCTCTTTCAGCCGCCTGTCGTCCAGCTCGCCCTCCACATGGACGACGGGCTTGCTCCAGTCCAGGAACTCCTCCTCGTTGATGCCCGTGTTGTTGGAGGCGAAGTACCGCCGCTTGGTGGCCTGCATCGCATTCTCCAGGATGTTCCCGAACAGCTTGTCGATGTAGAGCTGCGGGTCCTTGCAGACCGCCACATAGCCGAAGCCCACCGGCGTGCCCTTCTCCGGGAACAGCACGTCGAACACCACCGGGTACATTCCGTCGTCATACCAGCCCCGCTCCCGGTATTCCGGCTCGTTCTCACTGGCAAACAGCAGGGTGTCGCCTACGAATTTCGCATAGTGCAGCAGCGTCCGGCCAGAGGGGGAGGTGGTCTTGTAGTACCAGTCCACCACCACGCTCTTGCCTGTGATGTCCACGGTGTCGTCGTAGATATACTGCTTCACGTCGATGACGCTGCCGCCCAGGTGCCCTCTGTGCTCCGGGTACTGCTGCTCCAGCAGGTCCTCGTCCACCAGGTCCACGATAAACAGGTTGCGGGACTTCTGAATGTCGGTGATGCCGGGTTCCCAGAAGATTTTCAGCAGGTCGATGGAGCGGATGTCGATGTCGCCCAGGCCGTTGTCCTTGGCGCTGTTCCAGAACACGCCGTAGACCGCCGTTCCGTGTTTCAGCTTCTCCCACCAGTTGTCGGAGTAGGTCTGCTCGAACTCGTTGTACTCCAGCACCACCGGCAGGATGGAGGAGAGGGTCTTTGCGCTCTCCTCGTCGCTGCGCTCCCTGGGCAGCACCACCGGCTCCGGGTAGTTGTCCATGGCGTCGGCGTGCTTGTTGGTGATGGAGTTGAACAGCCAGGCAGACGTCGGCTCCGCCCCTCTGCCCGCGATCTGCCGGGCCTTGCTGCCGTCCTTGCGCCCGATGGCTTCCCAGTGGCGCAGCTCCCACCACAGCTCGTCCTCTACAATGCGGGTCTCCAGGTTGGCCTTGCCCTGCTTGTATCGGGTCAGAATGTCGATGGCCTTTGCCACCTCCTCCTTGCCGATGCGCTTTGTGCCCTCCGGCTGAGACAGCAGCATCGCAGCCATCTCCGGCGGCATGGTCTCGTCCCGCTGCACACCGGGCAGGCCGTCGGGCTTCACGCCGGGGACTGCCTCCTCTTTCCGTCCGAATAGTGCCATAATCAATACCTCCTGTAAAAGTCGTATCTGTCGTAGGTCTGTTGCTGCTCCTGGAGGTCCAGAGGGTCATACACCACCAGCGGCAGCGCTTTCCTGGGCCTGGGGGAGATGGGGTTCTTCATGCAGACATACCGCAGCTCGTCGTAGATGTGGTCCTCACCGTCGGTGTCGATGTCCTCCACGTTCTTCTCGTCGTACACCAGGTTGGGCACCGTGCGGATGAAGTGCTTGCAGGTAGAGAACACATAGAGCATAGGCCAGCCCTCCTCGTCAAAGGCCAGCCGGTGATGCACCTGCATCTTTCCGTCGATGCGGGCATGGTCGCCCCGCTCGAAGTAGACCCGCTCCCGCTCCATCAGCGCCCCGATGCTCTCCGTGCCGTCGCTGCCCCAGATCGCCGGGTCCCCCACGCGGTTGATGCGCTTGCCCTTGAGGTTGGGGTCCTCGGCCTCGATGCGGCGTATCTCCCGGGCCACCTCCGCCGGTTCCATCTTGACGCCGGTGTTGGGCGCGCCTGTGCAGCCGTAATACTCCCGGATGCGGTAGAGCCGCCGGTCGTGGTCCACAGCATACCAGCCCACCGAGAAGGGCCTGGAGTAGCCCCAGTCCAACCCGCACCAAATCGTCCAGCTATCCGGGACCTTGAAGGGGGAGATGACGTGGGTGTTGATGCGGTCGGCGTAGTGCTCGCTGTCGTTGCGCCACTCTGTAAAGACCTGGCCGGAGAAGGTGTCCCAGTTGCCATACAGCAGGGCGTTGCGCTCCTGCTCCGGCATAGAGGCCAGCCGGGTGATGTAGTCCGGGTCGTTCTCCAGCAGGATTTTATTGTCAAACACAGAGGAGGGGACGAAGATGCGGGACTTCCACCGCGTTTCCTCGCGCCCGTCCGGGTATCTGACCTTCACCTGCTCCCAGATCGTCTCCATGGGTTTGCCCGCCGTGATGAACCGCTCCTTGACCCACCCGTGGCCCACGCCCCCGGGGTTGGCCTGCGCCCGCATATAGCAGCGGGTCCCCGGCCCGTTGGGGCGGTTCCGGGAGAACAGGTAGCTGTACTCGTCCCACAGAAATTGCGTCAGCTCGTCAAAGTCGATGAAGTCATAGCGCTTGCCCTGGTAATTCACCCTGTCCTTGGTATGCTGCATGGACCCGAAGTAGATTTTCGCGCCGCTGGGGAAGGTCCAGACGTGCTTGCTCTCGTTGAACTTGGCCTTTTTGTATGCGCGCCGGTATATCTCCGTCGAGCGGTCCATCAGCTCCGTGAGCTGCGGGTAGGTCTTGCGCAGGATAAGGCCCCGGTAGTACGGTATCTCCACCTGGCGCAGAGCCTCGGCCAGGGCGCAGTCCGATTTCCCGCCGCCAGCCGCGCCCCCATACAGGGCCTCGTCCTCGAACCGGGCCATGAGCGCAGCCTGGCGCGGCTGCGGTCTCCATACCACGTTAGCCATCCCCAGCGCCTCCTCCTGCGTCCGGCGGTCCGGGGTTGTGCATAACAGGGGAGAGCAGGACCACGCCGCTGCCC